>NC_007503.1:1400000-1700000 GCF_000012865.1 Carboxydothermus hydrogenoformans Z-2901
TTACCCTTAAAGGCTTTCCTTCATTTAAGGATTTTTTTAGCTTTTCTACTAATTCCTCTTCCGGAACGATTTCTGCAACTCCCCTTTTAATTATCTCAAGTTGACGCTTTAATTCGTCCACTGGCATCTCCTTCCTATGCATGGTATATTCTAAGCTTAATATTTATTATGTATTATTCCTTAATTTTCCGTCAAGGTAAAACTTTTTCAATACATCTTTCCCAAGATATGTTATAATTTTTTTTAAGTAAAAGGAGGTCTTAAAGTGGAAAAACAACGAAAAAGAATGCCAAAGTGGCTTTTAGTTTCCCTGCTGGTATTTACTCTATTATTTTTTATTGGAACAATTGCCGTGGGTAGTTATATTTATTATTGTTTAAAAGACGTACCCTCTTTCTCTCCCAAAATGCTGGAGTTGTCTGGAACCACTTTAATTTTTGATAAAGACAATAATATAATTGCTGAAGTCCATGGCAGTGAAAATCGGATACCTGTAAAAATAAAAGAAGTTCCGGAGGTTGTTAAGAAAGCAATAATCGGTGCTGAAGATGCCCGCTTTTACCAACATCACGGTATTGATTTAAAAGCTATTTTAAGAGCAGCCCTGGAAGATTTAAAATATGGAGCTCCGAAAGAGGGAGCAAGCACAATTACCCAGCAGTTAGTTAAACTTACCTTTTTAACCTCAGAAAAAACCCTAAAAAGAAAAATTCAAGAGGCATATTTAGCTATCCAGCTCGAAAGAGCTTTTACCAAAGATGAAATCCTCGAAATGTATTTAAACCGTAGTTATTTCGGTGAAGGCGCTTACGGAATAAAGGCCGCCGCCCAAACTTACTTTGGCAAAGATTTAGATGAATTAACTTTAAGTGAAGCAGCTCTTTTAGCAGGCCTACTTCCAGCACCAAGTCGTTATTCTCCTTTAAACAACAAGGAGCTGGCGCTAAACCGGCGCAACATTGTCTTAAATAAAATGGTTCGAGCAGGCTTGATAACTGAAGACCAAGCCAGAAAAGCTAAAAGCGAACCTTTAATCTTAAACCCCAATCTTATAGACAAAAGTCACCATAAATATAAATATCCCTATTTTGTAGAATATGTAATCGAACAGCTTACAGAAAAGTTTGGAAGTGACCGGGTTTTTCGCGGTGGACTTAGAGTTTATACAACCTTAGACCCCAAAATTCAAGAAGCTGCAGAAAAAGCGTTATCAGATCCCAAGAACTTCCCCAAATCCAAGCGGGATAAAGATGGAATTTTACAACCTCAGGGTGCAGTGGTAGTTCTTGATCCTAAAACAGGTGAAATTAAAGCAATCGTTGGAGGGCGTGAACATAATCAGCTACGGCAGTGGAATAGAGCTACCAGGACCAAAAGGCAACCGGGTTCAGCCTTTAAGCCAATCATTGCCTACGGTCCGGCCATTGAAAACGGCATGTCTCCGGCTACAGTAATTGATGATAGACCTATTAAATACGGCAAACATTCTTTTGTCAATTCCAATGGCAAATATCGGGGATTAATCACTTTAAGGACTGCTCTTACTTATTCAGTAAATACCGTTGCCGTACAACTTCTCGATAAAGTTGGCTTTGCTGAAGCATTTAAATTTGCAAAAAAGCTTGGCATTGAGCTAAATCCTAAGCTTGAATCAAACCTCGGGGTTGCCCTTGGCGGTCTTACGGACGGAGTTACCCCTCTTCAAATGGCAGCCGCTTACGGAGCCTTTGCCAATAATGGAATTTATGTAGAACCATCGGCGATAATCAAAGTCGAATCAGCCACCGGCGAAATACTCTATGAAAATAAACCCAAAAAGCGGATAGCCATGAAACCGGAAACCGCTTTTATGATTACTTCAATGCTCGAAGACGTTATTTTTAAACCGGGAGGTACTGGTTCCGCTGCACGGTTAGACCGACCGGTTGCCGGAAAAACGGGTACAACCGATGAAGGAAAAGACCTCTGGTTTGTGGGTTATACTCCCGATTTAGTCGCTGCCGTCTGGGTTGGCCATGATAAACCTCAACCGATTCCCGGAGGATTCGGCGGTATCTATCCAGCCAGAATTTTTAAAGCAATAATGACTGAAGCTTTAAAAGGAGTACCAAAATCTGACTTCGAAAAGCCCAACGGTATTATCAAAGCCACTGTATGTGGAAAATCAGGACTTTTACCGAGTAGTGACTGCCCTCAGAACCAGTTGGTTTATGATTATTTTGCCAAAGGAACAGTACCAACCAAAATTTGTAATGTCCATGTAAAAGCAGAAATTTGCGCTGATTCCCATTTGCTGGCAACAGAGTATTGTCCCAATAAGCTGACCGTCAGCTTAATTGATCTACCCTATGAAGTTCCGAGTTACGTTTTAGACTACTCATTAAGGTTACCCAAAGAAAAATGTAATATTCACGGTCCGGGAAGCCAGTCTTCAACTCAAGAGGTAGAAGTGCCCATTTGCACCGATCCATCCCACAACGGTCAGGACTTCTTGGCTCTAATTCCCAAAGCCGGTGAAAGCGGAGGTTGTCCACCCCAATATGTTACCGTTAAAAAGTTTCCCAAAGATAAGGTACCAAAAGTTTACTGTGATATACCGGAACATCAAATAAAACCTGCCCAAGGTAATGACAATCAAACAACACCTCCCGGCAATAATCAAACAACCCCTCCTAACAATTAGGAGGGGTTTACTTTAAATATACCTCCGTTGCTTAATTTTCTCTTGTTGTAGGGCAATTTAGAGGCCTTGAGGGGTTTACTTTAAATATACCTCCGTTGCACCATCTCCCCCTTGATTTTGCGGTGCAAAATTAAATTTTTTCACAAAAGGAACTTCCCGTAAATAATCCCATAAAAATTTTTTTAACGCACCGGTACCCTTCCCGTGAATAATTCTAACCTTCTCTACCCCGGCTAAGTAAGCATTATCTAAATATTTTTCCACCACCGGTTCGGCCTCAAGGGTATTCATACCCCGAATATCAAGCTCTAAATTAAAATTTTGTTTTTTGGTTAATTCTAAGCCTGCTTTTTTAACCTGCCCCTTCTCGTTTTCTTTTTCCTGTTTTTGCGCGGGCCTTATTTGATCAAAACTTACATTTAACTTCATTATCCCCGCTTGGACTATGGCATAATTTTCTCCAACAGCTAAAACTTCCGCTTTTTGTCCAACTTCAACCAATTCCACCGTTTCTCCTACTTTGGGCCGATAAGGTTTTATTGGTTCAAAAGGCAAGGCAAAATTTTGCGAGAACTCTTTAGTTTTCTGGCGTGCCTCTTCAAGAAGTTTTGCCAAATTTTTTTCCTCATAAGTCTTAATCTTTTCTTTTATTTCCTCAATAACAAGCTTACCTTTCCGTTCAATTTCCAAAAGCTTCTGCTGATACTTTTCCCGGTACTTTCTAATAATTTCTTCTTTTGTTTTTTCAAGATTTTCTAATTCATCATTAAGCTTAGCTTCTTTTTCTTTGAGGGATATTAGAAGATTTGCTACTTCTTCTTTAGCCTTTTCTAACTGCCGCTTCTCTTGCTCAACGTCAAAAATAAGCTTATCAAGTTTCAACTCTTCTTCCTTCAAAAAGCTTTTAGCTTTTTCAATTATTTGTTCTTTTAGTCCCAAGCCCTGGGCAATATACAAAGCATTACTCCGTCCCGGTTTTCCAATGTGTAAACGATAAGTCGGTTTTAAGCTTTCAGGATCAAATTCGACCGAGGCATTTTCAACCCGCTCGGTCTCTATGGCATAAGCCGCAAGTTCACTGGTATGGGTGGTTGCAACTACTTTTACCTTTTTTCCCCGAAGTTCTTCCAGAATTGCTTTGGCCAATGCAGCTCCTTCCCGGGGGTCAGTACCGGTCCCCAGCTCGTCTAACAATACCAAGTCTCCTTCCCGGGCATTTTCTAAAATAAATTTTAAATTTAGCAAATGAGAAGAAAAAGTACTTAACGATTGAACGATACTTTGCTCATCGCCAATATCAACATAAACTTCTCCAAAAAGGCCAATTTCTGTCTCCGGGGAGGCAGGAATAAACAAGCCAGCCCGAGCCATAATGGTTAAAATCCCTATAGTTTTTAAAGTAACAGTCTTACCGCCCGTATTGGGTCCGGTAATAATTAATAGGTCAAATTCTTTCCCCAGAGTTAAGTCAAAAGGTACCGCCTTCTTTCCCAGAAGGGGATGACGGGCCTGTTTAAAAGATAAAACACCGTTTTCAGAAATTCTTGGTTTATACGCATCTAACTCTAAAGCAAGACGCGCTTTTGCCACAATCAGGTCAATTTCCCCCAAAAGCTCATAAGTACGTTTGATTTCCGTTAAATTACAAGCTAAACGTTGGGTAAAATCTTTGAGGATTTTTTCAATTATTTCCTTTTCCTGTAATTCTAAGGTTTTAAGTTCGTTTCCCGCTTCTACTGCACTGTACGGCTCAATAAATAAAGTTTGGCCTGTATTAGAACGATCGTGGATAATTCCCGGTACCTGACTTTTATAAGAAGCTTTTACCGGTAAAACGAACCTATCTCCGCGTACGGAAATAAGAGGCTCCTGCAAATATTTAGCAAGTTCAGGTTCTTTTAGATATTTTTCCACTGCTTCTCTCATTTTGTCCTTTAAACGGGCTATCTGCCCCCGAATCCTTTTTAATTCTGGAGATGCTTCATCTTTAACAGTTCCTTCAGGCCAAAAACTTCTTTCAATATCTTTTACAAGAGCTTCATCAAAAAAAAGCAATTTAACTATTTGCTTTAGCCGTGGAAATGCACCGCGACTAATCTCAAAAAAAGTATCTTTAGAAACTTTAAGCAACTGACCTAAACGATATATTTCTTGCCCGGTTAACATGCTTTCTTTAGAAAGTTTTAGAAAAATTTCGGAGAAATCCGAAAGCACACTTAAATCTACCGTTTTAAATCGCAAATAGGAAAGTCCTTCTTCAACCTCCAAAAGCTTTTCCTCAATAATCTTGCTATCGGATAGCGGTCTAACTTTTAAAGCCAGTTGTTTTCCAGGAAAAGATTCGGCTTTCTGCCAGAGTTTATTAATAATATCCGGAAATTCAATTTTTTCCAAGGTTTTTTGATTCATTTCTTACTCCGCTCCTCGAAAATAATGCCCGGTGGTAAAACCTTCAGGATAAAGGTGTTTAAGAGTTTCCAGACTTGTAATCTCCGGTTCATATTTTTCGCCCAAGTTATTTAAACGTTTAATTTCTTTTCGCCAAATTTCCACCACTTTATACACTTTATCCGGATCTTCTGCAGGAAGTTCAAGGCGTAAATATTCTATACCTGGAAGTTCGGTGAATTCCGAGAGATTTTTTAAAATGTTTAACTTTTTATTATTAAAAATATGCATTCGGCAAAATTGGTCAGTTTTTACAGGAAATTTGACCCCTAACCGGTCTTTTAAGTAATAATCCCCCAAAAAGCATGCCTTACCACATCCTTTTTCCCGGGTCATTCCTCCCGCCACAGATCCTATAACGCAGTATTCACTTACCATTAAAGGTAAATCCCCAAAAACCACTGCTTCCTTAGCCATTCCAGCAAATCTTGCCGTTTCCTTAAGCATTTTAAAGGAAAGCTCGAGGGAAAGTGTTGCTCTATCTATCGACCAGCCGTGCAAAACCACCTCGGTCAGTGAATTAAAAACATTAAAAGAAAAATCCGCAGCAAGCCTGTATCCGAATTTATTGGCATAAAAAATAATACCGGGATTTCCCGCTAAGATTCCCGAAAAGTTGTGATCCTTTTGCATTTCTTCGAAAAATAATTCTAATTCCTGGTCTTTAGTAATCCTTGGGACGTGAAGCCAAACTTCTTGATAATCCTTTTTCACTGAAAATATTTCCGCATAATTATACGGTTTTTTAAAAAACCTTTCCCCCGCTAAATAAACAATATCGGCCCCTGCCCGCAAAGCATTAATGGCTGCCTCGTTACTTCCAACTTTTACCGTAAGTTTAAAAATGTTTTGTTTTTGCTTATTACTTACCGGTAAAAAAAGCTTTTGGCTTGTAATCTGTCTCTTATACTTATTTATAATCATAGCCGAAAGTTTTTCAATTGCTTTTCGGCGAAGTTTATTTAATTCACTTGCGGGAACTAAAACCCCTTCCTCCAAGCCTTCCGCAACTGTTTCACTGAGTGAAAATGGGGTATTACCAAGGCGATTAAGCTGGTCCTGCAAGTACTTCAAATTTGCAGGATGTTTTAATGCAGTTTCAACAACATACTCCGACTCAACTTCCACCCGGTGGCCAAAGCCGTCAGAAAGAATTAATCTCAATGGCTCTCCCCTTCGGGCAATTACTTTCGCCAAAAGCGGAAATTTTCTTATTTCCCGCTCCCTGGTAAAACTTTCCCTCGCCTCTTCCAGCAAGCGCCGACTGGAAGTCTTAAATACCCGGTCCTGGGGAAATACCCGCTCCGGAAGATAAAATTCCACGAGGTCACCTTTTTCTGCCCTATCTACTTTTTCCTTACCCCGGTAGAGGGAGCCAATTTCTACTCCAACCCTTCCTCCTTTTTTAACCCAAATTTCTACCCCGTCTCCTTCTTCCAGACGGTCCTCTAACTTCACCCGAACGCTATTTTTACGTTCATCATACCCTACAACCCGTCCGACAAAAACCCCTCGATTATTGGGACGCTGGTAACTCATTAATTCCTGCCCGGGTTTTCCCAAAAGATATGCTGTTGAAAAATTTCTATTAAAAATTTCACGTAGCTTTCTATCCTGTTCTTCACTAACCCGGAAATTTTGCGGGTCATTAAAATATAAATCTATCAATTCACGATAAACTTTAACCACCGTCGCCACATACTCCGGTCGTTTCATCCGCCCTTCAATTTTAAAGGAATCCACACCGGCTTTTATTAGTTCGGGCAAAAACGCACTTAGATTTATGTCTCGAGTACTCAAGAGATACTCGCCTAAATTCTCCCCGATTTCTTTTTCATCTTTAATTAACCTATAAGGTAAGCGGCAGGGTTGAGCGCACTTCCCCCGATTACCACTGCGCTGGCCAATTATACTGCTCATTAAGCACTGGCCCGAGTAAGAGATGCACAAAGCTCCATGGATAAAATGCTCAATTTCTATCCCAGTTTTCTTCTTTACCTCCTGAATTTCAAAAAGCGATAACTCCCTGGCTAAAACAACCCTTTTTATTCCCAGCTGTTTAATTAAGGAAATCGCCTCACTGTTATGAAGCGTCATTTGGGTACTGGCATGAATATTTAAGTCAGGAAAATACTCTCTAATTACTTTCGCCAGCCCTAAATCCTGGACAATTACAGCATCTGCCCCTTCTTTATAGATAAGTTGTAAAAACCTGAATACTTCTTTTAACTCGTAATCAGTAACTAAAGTATTTAAAGTAATGTAAGCCTTTACTCCCCGTAAATGACAGTAATCAATGGCTTTAACTATTTCTTCATCAGTAAAATTTTCGGAAAAATGACGGGCATTAAAAAATTTACCCCCAAAATATACCGCATCTGCTCCATTTTGCACAGCAGCTATTAAATTTTCATAAGCTCCTACTGGTGCTAAAAGCTCTGGTTTTTTTAACATTTTTTTACCCCCTAAATAGGTAAAAGAGCGTGGCCTAAACCACGCTTACCTTTTAACCCTAATTAAACCTGAAGTTGCAATTACCTTAATTCCATTTTCCTCAAGCTTGTCAAGCCACAAATTCATCCCCAGGGAGTCGCTGGCCATATGCCCGGCAACTACTACATTTATATTATGCTTTTCTGCCTCTTTTTTATGTTTTTCCGATATATGCATGGTCACAATGGTGCCTACATCGGTAGTAGAAAGTTTGGCAAACATTTCATCGGAACCACTGGTTCCTCCGGTCATATCTACAAAGATTTTGCCGCATCTTCTTTCCGGTGCGCCCACAACTATGGTGGGACCAGCCCCAATTTTGGTCGCTTCTTTATATTCCGGTAACTCCTTCAAGAAATCAACAACTTCTCCTACCGTTTCAGGTTTTTTCTCGTTAAAATAATTGGTTAAATAAGTAGTTACAAGATTATCCGCAGGAGTATGGACGCTCATAAAAGCAAAGCCCAAAAGCTTCGCCGCATCAATGGCGCGGTTATGGTTTAAAGGCATTAAACCGCGCTTTACCTCGCCAATTCTCGGTGCCATTATTCCTTCAGCTACATTTATGGGTACGCCAAGCTGATGTAAAATATCTTCCTGAAGATGCATTACTTCATAAAGCTTGGCAATCCCCGAACCTTCCGGGTGGTGGGTTATTATTAAATCTATTTTTGTCCCCTTTTCGGTAAGGCGATCAGCCAGTAATACTTCACCAACTTCCATATCAATCCCAACCAATGCGGTATGTATCTCTTGCTCTAAATCGCCCAAGTATACCCGGGTATCGCTATAAGGATTGGTCAGGTTTTCTAAGTCATACTCTTCTTTTTCCTTTTCCGAAAGCTTTTCATAACGCTTTTTTTCTTTTTCTAAAGCTTTTAATACTTGTTCTTTACCCCGTGGGTCACTTTCCATCCCCATTTTTACTGCTAACTCATAAATTTCTTTTAATTTCATTTTCCCACTCCTTATTTATTTTTTTGAAACATACTTATTATTCTTTAGGTAAAATCTATAAGGCAAATCCTTCCCCGCATTAATTCCTATCCGCGTCGTCACAACAATATCTTCTTCAGCTACCGGCTCCCCTTTGGTAATATATAAAATTTTACCCCCGGTCAAATCATGTCCGTTTAATTTTAAATCAATCGCCAAACCCTGGGTTAATTTTGCCGGTCCACTTAAAAGTTCTCTTTCACTTTTACCTCCACGTAAAGTTTTAATGATATCAATACCTTTTACCGGTTCTAAAGCTCGAATTAATACTGCTTCAGCCCGGCCTATAGCGCCGGTTACCACATTAAAACAATAATGCATCCCGTAAGTAAAGTACACATACGCATGTCCCGGCGGTCCAAACATCACTTCATTTCTTTTGGTTTTGCCCCTGTAAGCATGACAGGCCGGGTCATTTTGATGATAAGCTTCTGTTTCGACAATTTTGCCAATTAACAAATGTCCGTTATATTCCCGGACAAGATAACAATTTAGTAAATCTTTGGCGACAATTAAAACATCTCTGGCATAAAACTGTCTTGGTAAGAGCATAAGCACCTCTATTATAATAAAAAACTTAAATCAATTTGGCAATATTTTCTTATTTTCTCCTTAAAAATTTTTTTAGGGATTTTAAATCTTTGGCGTTTAAAACATCTTTTTTTGTTAAAAGAGCCTTTCTGGCTACAGTAACTCCAAATTGCAGGTCATTGGCCAGACGGTTGGTATCATGAGCATCGGTATTGATAGCAATTAAGACACCTTCACGGCGGGCATGGCTTACATATTCATCATTTAAATCTAATCTTTCCGGAGAGCTATTTATTTCCAAAGCCGTACTGTATTTTGCCGCCTGGGCAATTATTTCTTCAACATCAACATCATATTGTTCACGCCGTCCTAGCAACCTGCCGGTAGGATGACCGATAATATCCACATGTTCATTTTTAATTGCCTCAATTATCCGCGCCGTTTGTTCTTCTTTGGGGAGTTTAAAACCGGTATGCACCGATGCTACCACCACGTCAAGCTGCGCCAGCAATTTATCCGGTAAATCCAGAGAACCATCTTTTAAAATATCAACCTCGATACCTTTTAACACAGTAATTCCTTCTAATTCCCGATTTAACGCTTCTATTTCTGCAATTTGAGCTAATAACCTTTCTTCGTCAAGGCCTTTGGCCACGGTTAAACTTTTTGAATGATCGTTTACAGAGATATATTCATAGCCAAGCTTTTGTGCCGCTAAAGCTAAATCTTTAATAGAATTTATTCCATCACTGTGCTGCGAATGAACATGTAAATCCCCCTTAATATCGGAAGCAGTAATTAAATCATCCGTATCCGCTTCTTTTAAAAATTCCAGCAATCCCTCAGCAGTCCGCAATTCCGGTTCAACATAAGGTAAGCCTATGGATTGAAAAATCATTTCTTCATCACTATAACTTTTATCCAAAACCCCAATAGCTTTTACAAAATTTTCAGGACCAGTGGTCAAGAATAACTTATTCCCCCAGCTATTAAAAGTGGCAAAATCAATTTTAACCTTATATCCTTCCGGGGCTAAAAAGAGCAGTCCATCGTTTTGGTCAAGGAGCTTAAAACCAAAATTCCCCATAAGTTCTGTAAATTTTTCCTTCGATCCATTAAAAATTATCAAAAAATGATAATAGGGAATTATTTCTTCTTTTAATCTTAAACTACCTGTACTACTTACTTTTTCTACACCGGGTAAGCTTTTAATAAACTCTAAAATTTCCGTTTGATTACGGCTATACAAGCTAATGGTGATTTTTTCCTGCCATTCCCGCGCTGAAGCTATCCCCACTAAAATTTGTTGCTCGGTTTTACTGCCTATTCCCGGAATTTCCTTTAGTTTATGAGCTTTTGCTAAACTTTCTACCTCATCGAGGGTATTAGGTCGGTAAGTTTCATATATTTGCTTAGCTGTTTTTACCCCAATCCCCGGTATTTTCAATAAATCAAAAATAATTAGCGGAATTTCCTCTCTTAGTTTTTCATACTCACCAATACGTCCCGTTCGGTAAAATTCCAAGATTTTTTCTCTTAAATTTTTTCCAATCCCCGGCAATTCTTCAAGGCGGTCTTCGCTGATAAAGCGTTCAAGGTCCTTAATATTCCGCAATATTCTGGCAGCCTGGCGATACGCATTAATTTTAAAAAAATTTTCCTCCTTATATTCAAGCATCAAGGCCATTTCATCAAAAATACGACTTAGTTGTAAACTTATCATTCTTTGTCCCTACTTTCTTCGTTTAAAGCAGAAGCCAACTGGTCATATTTTTGTTTTAAATCCTTCAGTTCTTTTTCTAAGGTTAAACCAAGCAAGACATAGTTCCAGTGCCAGGGAAGCTTCGGGTACTTTTCCTTTAGCTCTCTAATTCTTTCATCCAAATTCCGAGCAAGCTCCACCACTTCTTCTTCCGGTAACTCACTTTTTAAATAGTATTTTTCCCCGTCAATCTCCACTTCAATTCGTTTCAATTTACCACCTCGTTTTCTAAAGAAAGTTTTTTAAAAATACCCCCGAAAAGCCGGGGGTATTTTTAAAAGGTCCTCAATTTTGCACCAGTTTTAGCCTCTAAAGCTTTCAGGACTTGGGCCATGAAATTATTAATTTCTTCCTCGCTTAAAGTCTTTTCAGTTGAGCTAAAGGTTAGTGAAATAGCAATACTCTTTTTGTTTGGACCAAGCTTTTCGCCTTCGTAAACATCAAAAATCTCAATATTTTTCAATGTATTAATTGCTAAACCTTTTATGACCTCAATGAAAGTGGCAGCAGGAATTTCCCGTTCCACCAAAAGTGCAATATCCCTTTTGACCTCGGGATAGGGGGATAAAGGAGTATATTTTTTCTCCGCCGGAATCAAAGTTTTTAAAAGGTCATAATTTAATTCAAACACAAGGGGAGTATTTTTAAATTCATACTTTTTTTGGACAAGAGGATGCAGTTCACCAAGATAGCCAATTTCCGTATTTTCTAAATAAACCCGGGCTGCCTTTCCTGGATGAAGAAAGGGCAGGTCTTTGGCCGCAGAAAAACTAAAGTTATTAATCCCCAGGGAAGTAAACAGGCTTTCTAAAATACCTTTAACATAATAAAAATCGTATTTTCTGGGCTTATTATACCAATCGCCATATCTATAACCAAGGGCAATACCGCCAATTAGTTTGGTTTCTTTGGGTAAGTCTTCGCCATTTTTTTCAAATACATTTCCCATTTCAAAAAGTAACAAATTTTCCTGTTGACGATTTTCATTTCTTTTAGCAATATCCAAGAGTCCGGGTAACAAAGTAGTACGCATGACCGACTGTTCAATGCTTAATGGATTTAAAAGTACTACACTTTTTGTAAGCACCTCGTCCACAGAAAGTCCTAATTTATTATAAGAGTCCGGATTAATAAAACTATAAGTAATGATTTCCTGCATTCCCAAAGCGGTTAAGAGATTTTTTACTTTATACTCAAAATTATACTCCGGAGAAAAGCCAGTGGTGGTTATACCAATGGGCATGGTATCCGGAAAATTATTATATCCCAGATAACGGGCAATTTCTTCATAAATATCAGCTTCCAAAGAAACATCCGGACGGTAACTCGGAACTTCGACAAAAATTTTCTTTTCACCTATAGTAACTCTAAATCCCAAAGACTCCAAAATTTCAACAACCCGTTTGGCATCCAAAGAAATACCTAAAAACTCTTCGGCTCTGGAAAGGCTAACAGCAATTACCTTTGGTGTAAATTTTTTGGGATACACATCCCCATATCGACCCTGTATAGTTCCCCCAGCTAATTCGCAAATCATTAGTGCCGCTTTAATTAATGCCCTTTTAATCCCTTCGATATCCACATTTTTTTCAAACCTCTGCGACGCATCGGTGCGAAGCCCGAGTTTTCGGGCAGTTTTCCGGACCGACACCGGATTAAACCAGGCTGCTTCAATAAAAACAGTTTTTGTATCATCATCCACTTCGGTATTTTGCCCGCCCATAATTCCGGCTACCGCAATGGGTTTTTCCCGGTCAGCAATTACCAACATTTCGGAAGTTAATTCCCTTTCTACACCATCTAATGTAGTAATTTTTTCTCCCGCTCTGGCGTTTCTAACAATTATTTCCGGCGAAGCAAGCTTATCTAAGTCAAAAGCATGTAAAGGCTGACCGTATTCCAGCAAAATATAATTGGTTACGTCAACGATATTATTAATTGGGCGAATCCCGGCCTTTCGCAGTCTCTGTTCGAGCCATAATGGCGAAGGACCTACCTTTACATTTTTAATCACAATACCCATGTACCGCCCACAAAGTTCAGGATTTTGAATCTCAATGGAAACCGGACAGCTACCATTATCAAGAGGCAATTCCGGCTCAGCCAGTTTTAACCTGTGGCCGGTCAAAGCTGCTACCTCCCGGGCTACACCCAAAACCGATAAGCAATCTCCGCGATTCGGGGTTAAATCCAGTTCTAAAAGGTAATCGTCAAGCTCCAGAACTTTTTCTATTTTTTCACCCACCGGTGCTTCCGGGGGTAAAAGCATTAAACCAGGCTCCGCACCTTTTCTTTCCAAAAGTCCCAGTTCCTCCGCCGAAAGTAACATTCCCTGGGAAACAACTCCCCTAATTCGCCGTTCCTCAATTGTTATACCGTTAGGCAGTTTAGCCCCGGGAAGAGCAAAAGGATATTTAAAACCGGCAAAAACATTTTTGGCACCGGTAACAACTTCAAAAATTTCTTTTCCGGTAGAAACCTTTGTTTTAAAAAGCTCCGTTCCAGGAAGATTTTCTACTTCAAGCACTTCACCAACAACAACTTTTTCATAATTTCCTATATAGGTAACTTTTTCTACCGCAATTCCCACCGAAGTGAGCTTTTCTCCCAGTTCCTGGGCGGTATACGGTATCTCACAAAACTCCTGCAACCAGTTATAGGAAATATTCACTGAGAAGCCCCCCTTAAAACATCTGCAAAAACCTTATGTCATTATCGTAAAAAAGGCGTAAGTCATCAATGCCGTACAAAAGCATGGCAATCCGTTCTAACCCCATTCCAAAAGCAAATCCTGTAACCACACTGCTATCATATCCGGCCATTTCTAAAACCCGGGGATGCACCATACCGGAACCTAAGATCTCCAGCCACCCCGAACCTTTGCAAACTTTACAGCCAATACCGCCGCAAATAACGCAAGAAATATCCACCTCAGCGCTGGGTTCGGTAAACGGAAAGTAACTGGGTCTTAACCGCATTTTAGTTTTGGGTCCAAACAATTCTTTAATAAAGGTTAATAAAACTCCCTTTAAATCGGAAAAACGAATATTTTTATCAACCGCAAGTCCCTCACACTGGGCAAACATCGGTGAATGGGTAGCATCATCATCCCGGCGATAAACTTTACCCGGCGAAATTATTCTTATAGGCAGGTTAGGCGCATACTTTTCCATTACCCGTACCTGTACCGGGGAAGTATGAGTCCGTAACAACACTTCCTCGGTAATATAAAAGGAGTCCTGCATATCCCGGGCAGGGTGGTCTTTAGGTAAGTTAAGGGCTTCAAAATTGTAGTAATCTTTTTCAATTTCCGGGCCCGTAGCCACAGAAAACCCCATTGAAGTAAAGATTTCTACTATCCGATGCTGTACTTGAGTCAGAGGATGGAGCTTGCCGAGTTTCAGAGAATAACCGGGTAGTGTCACATCAATTGCCTCTTTACTCAGTTTCTCTTCCAGGGCCTTCTGCAAAAGCTCCTGCTCTCGTTTCTCCAAATCTTCCTCTATTAACTTTTTTACGGTATTAATCTTGTGCCCCGCTTCGGGCCTTAGTTCCGGAGGTAAATTTTTTAAATTTTTAAGAGCAAGGGTCACTTCTCCTTTTTTCCCCAAAAACTTGACCTTTACCGTCTGCAGTTCATTTAAATCGGAAACTCTAATTACTTCTCCTAAGTATTTCTGCCACAGTTCTTCATTATGCAAATTCAATCCCTCCTATATAAAATTAAAAGCTTTCGCCCGTTTTAGGGACGAAAGCTAAAGTTCCGCGGTACCACCCTACTTAGCCATAAAGCTCACTCTGCAGAAAGGGTTATCCCTTTCTTACTTGCTAACGGAAGAATCCGTTGCCGCCTACTTACCTTTCAGCGGAAAGCTCACGGGCGAACTTCAGTCGGCCTGCCATAAAAGGGCTTTCAGTCCGCGGCCCTTTCTCCCTGGATGGTCAGCATCCAACTTACTCCTCCCGGTCATTGCCTTTTATAGCTAATTAACTTTTTATAAATTAAGTAAGCTGTCAAGGAACCGGTAGCCTCAAATACGCTCCACCAAAACTTTGCTAAATACTCCCCCATGCCACCCACCCCTTGAAAATTCTACGTTAATTATAGCACAATTCAAAAAATACTACAAGTTATACCTGTTTTTTGCCCATTCATATATAATAATTCCGCCAGCAAGTGCAGCATTTAAAGATTCTATTTTTCCCGGCATGGGGATAGATATTTTTTGATGCGGAAGACTCTTTAACGTTGTGCTGATGCCTTGACCTTCGTTGCCAACAGCAACAAAAAATTTTGCCGGAAAGTCAATAGCAGTTAGAGGTATCCCTCCTTCGCTTTCCGCTAAAAATAACGGTATATTATTTTTTAAGATTATATCTTTTAGTTCGTCCGCTTCCATCCTCAATACGGGAAACTTAAAAGCGGTCCCCGCGGAAGCCCTTATAACTTTTGGATTATAAATATCAACTGCGGGAGGTAACAAAATTACCCCGGAAACACCAAACCCAAAAGCAGCTCTTAGTAACGTGCCTACATTTCCGGGGTCCTGAAGACCGTCAAGAACCAAAAAAGCACCATCTTTACCGGCGGGCCAGGATAAAGACTTCATACAAGCTACCGCCAGAATCCCCGGTGGCGTAACTAATTCGGAAATTTTGTTAAACAACTGGTCCGTTAAAACCACAATCTTCACACCGTCATCATCAATTTTTTTGGCCTGCCAGTAGCTTTCACTTACAACTAAATATTTTAGAGGCCAATTATCAGTAATTAATTCAAAAACAAGCTTTTCACCTTCCACAATAAACATTCCATTTTTGCGCCGAAAGGCACTATCTTGATATAATTTTTTCAACTCTTTATAAAATGAGTTTTCCGGGCTGGATATTTTCTTAATCACCAATATCCCGCTCCAACTTTTTAAAGTTTTCGTTCCGCCCAATTAACACTAAAATATCTCCCACTTGCAGCACCTCATCGGACGACGGAGAAATTACCAACTGCTCCCCGCGTTTTATCGCCAAAATGGTAAAACCATATTTAGCCCGAACATCAATTTCCTTGATTGTTTTCCCAGCATAACGCGGTGGAATGTTTATTTCCAAAATAGAATATTCATCGGACAGGTCAATAAATTCCAATATGTTGTTTGCCACCATTTTATTTGCTACTTTTACTCCCATTTCTTTTTCCGGATAAACCACCACATCAGCCCCAACTTTAGCCAATATCTTACCGTGCAAGTCGTTCTGAGCTTTTGCCCAAACCTTCTTTATTCCCAATTCCTTCAAAATCAGAGTAATTAAGATACTGTTGTGCATTTCCTGTCCGATTGCTACAACCACTTCATCACAATTTTTTATACCAACGGCTTTCAGAGTTTGCTCATCCGTTGCATCGGCACATACTGCGTGGGTGACAAAATCTTTTACTTCCTCCACCCGCTCTTCACTACTATCAATAGCCAAAACCTCATACCCCAAATCACTTAGAGTCTTGGCCACACTGGAACCAAAACGGCCAAGACCGATAACTCCAAACTGTTTGGACTCCATAAATTTCATCTCCTATCCAACCATTACCTTTTCTTCCGGCAAAGTAAACAAAGCTTTTTTCCGCCGCTGCGCAAGGGCATAAGTAATGGTAAGCGGACCAACCCTGCCAAAAAACATCATTAATATTATTAAAATCCTGCCAAGTTCCGATAACTTCGGCGTTAAACCCATCGATAGCCCTACCGTGCCAAAAGCGGAAACAGTTTCAAACATATTCATCAAAATATTGTGTCCTTCAGTAAAGGTGAGAATAAAAGTAACAATATTTATTAATGACAGGGAAATCATGACAATGGCAATTGCTTTAAAAATTTGTTCCCTGGGCAAACGCCGGTTATAAACCAGGATCTCATCCCGACCAAGAATAATATTGATCACCGCTAATGTTAATACCGCAAAAGTAGTGGTTTTAACACCACCTCCTGTCGACCCCGGTGAAGCCCCGATAAACATCAGGATAATAATAAAATACTGGGTTGCCGGATGAAGAGCCGCAATATCTACAGTATTAAATCCAGCCGTTCGAGGCGTAACCGCTTGGAAAAAAGCCGCCAAAATTTTCTCACCAAAAGGTAAAGCTCCCAGGGTTTTATCGTTGTTGTATTCCATGACAAAGATAACCAAAGTACCGACCAAAAGTAAAAGTCCGGTAGTCATTAACGTTATTTTGGAATGCAGGGATAACCGTCCTTTTTTTCTCAAATTAAAAAGCTCGGAAATAACGTAAAAACCAATTCCTCCGGCAATAATCAAAATAGCAATTGAAAGGTTAACTATAACATCCCCAACATAAGGGGTTAAGCTTTTAAAATTTCCGATTAAATCAAAACCAGCGTTATTAAAGGCGGACACCGCATGAAAAACTCCAAACCACATTCCCTTAATAAAGCCGTAATCTAAAGAAAATCTTAACCCCAAAATAACTGCAAAAACTCCCTCAAAACTAAAGGTAAATAAAATAACCTGTTTGGTTAATTTAATAATTCCCTCTAAACTGGCCTGATTTAATGCTTCCTGAATAACTATCCGCTCACGTAAGTTAATCCGGCGGCCCAAAAGAATAGCAAACAGCGTTGCAATAGTCATAAAACCCAGGCCGCCCACCTGGATTAACAGCAGGATAACAATTTGCCCAAAAAGCGACCAGTACGTTCCCGTATCAACTACCACAAGACCTGTAACGCAGACCGCCGAAGTGGCGGTAAATAAGGCATCTAAGAAGGGAGTAACCGTACCATCTTTGGTTGAAATCGGCAGCATTAATAAAACTGTACCTAAAAGAATAACTCCTGCAAATCCCAATACCAGGATTTGCGAAGGAGTTAATCGTCTAAAAAAGTTTATTTCTTTTTTCGTATTGATTGCCAACACTTTCACCAAAACCCTTCATTTTATAAATTTTTCTTGGCAATTTCCACAAGCTCGGCAAATGCATTTTTATCGTTAACCGCTAAATCCGCAAGCATTTTCCGGTTAATTTCTACCCCGGCTTTCTTTAAGCCATTCATCATCCTGCTGTAAGTAAGTCCATGCATTCTTGCGGCAGCATTGATTCGGGTAATCCAAAGCTTTCTAAACTCTCTTTTTCTAGCCCTTCTATCCCGATAGGCATACATTAAGGACTTCATTACTTGCTGTTTGGCTACTCTAAAAAGTTTACTTTTGGCCCCAAAATAACCTTTTGCTAACTTTAATATTTTTTTATGGCGTTTTCTTGAAACTACACTACTTTTTGCTCTTGGCATAATAAAACCTCCTTATGCTTCTTTAATAAAGAAAGTATCCTTTAATACGGTAAAATCTTTTTGATAATCTTCATATCCCCTTTGCTGACTATAGCAGACTTTCTAAGTCTTCTCTTTCTTTTAGACGTTTTGTGACCTAATAGGTGGCTGTGAAAAGCATGAAAATGCTTAACTTTGCCAGAACCGGTTTTCTTAAACCGCTTGGCTGCAGCTTTTTTGGTTTTAATTTTAGGCATAATGTTTCCTCCTCCTTATGACTTTGGTGCTAATATCATAATCATATTTCTACCCTCAAGTTTGGCAGGTCGTTCAACTACCGCAATACTGCCAACCTCTTGGGCCATTTTATTTAAAAGTTCATAAGCAATTTCCGGGTGGGACAACTCTCTTCCGCGAAACATTACGGTAACTTTTACTTTATCCCCGTCTTCCAAAAACCGAAGGACGTTTCTTAACTTTACCTGAAAATCGTGTTCCTCAATTGTGGGACGTATCTTAATTTCTTTGACGTTAATGATCTTTTGCTTTTTTCGGGCTTCTTTTTCTTTCTTGCTCTGCTGGTAACGATACTTGCCGTAATCCATGATCTTGCAAACCGGCGGCTTTGCTGTAGGTGCAATTTCCACTAAGTCAAGCTCCATTTCTTCAGCAATTTTCAGGGCTTCTTTTAACGGCATAATACCAAGTTGAGTGCCATCTTCCTTTACTACCCGCACTTCCTTAGCCCTGATTTCTTCATTAATCCGTAAATCCTTGGTAATAACTGTCCACCTCCAGAAAAAATGTTAAAAATAAAAAGCGGGCTTCCACCCGCTTTTTCCCAAAAGTAGCTGAAAAGCAGACACACGTTGCTTTTCAATATTAACCCAAAGCCTCAAACGGCTTTCAGGTGAGAAGCAGGTGGCTTCTACTTTGTTTTCTTTCCCTTGAAATGATAACACGGTTAATTTTTACTGTCAACTATCTTTTCTCCCTTATCTCTGCCAGAAGCTCCTCTATAAATTCCGCAAAGGGTTTTTGGCCAAGATCGCCAACACCTCTTTTTCTGACCGCCACTGATCCTTGTTCAATTTCCTTATCACCAACAATTAAAAGATACGGTATTTTTTGCATTTGCCCTTCCCGGATTTTATACCCAATAGTTTCATTCCGGTCATCTAATTCAACCCTTACCCCTTGATTAAAAAGTTTTTGGTAAATCTCCTGCCCGTATTCCCGATGGCGTTCGGCCACGGTAATTACCCTTACCTGCACCGGAGAAAGCCAAACCGGAAAAGCCCCGGCGTAGTGCTCAATTAAAATGCCGATAAATCTTTCAATACTCCCAAAAACCACCCGGTGAATCATTACCGGCCGATGTTTTTGCCCATCTTCACCAATGTAGGTTAAATCAAATTTTTCCGGCATCTGGAAGTCAAGCTGGATGGTTCCACACTGCCAGGTCCGTCCAAGACAGTCTTTTAAGTGGAAGTCGATCTTAGGACCATAAAATGCTCCGTCCCCTTCGTTAATTTTATAAGGCAATCCCCTTTCCTCTAAAGCCTCTTTTAAAGAATTGGTTGCCAACTCCCATAATTCGTCGCTACCCATGGAATTTTCCGGTCGGGTACTGAGTTCAACGTGATATTCAAATCCAAACAGCCGGTAAAACTCATCTATTAAATTAATTACCCCGATAATCTCATCTTTAACCTGTTCCGGCAACATAAAAATGTGAGCATCATCCTGGGTAAAGCACCGAACCCTCATCAACCCATGGAGAACACCGGATAATTCGTGCCGGTGTACCAGACCCAACTCAGCAAGCCTTATTGGAAACTCCCGGTAGCTGTGAAGCTTATTCTTATAAACCAAAATACTTCCCGGACAGTTCATCGGCTTTATCGCATAATCCTGGTCGTCGATCTTGGTAAAGTACATATTCTCTTTATAATGCGCCCAGTGACCGCTTCTCTCCCATAATTCCCGGTTTAAGATTATTGGAGTTTTTATTTCCTGATATCCCGCCAAACGATGTTTTTCCCGCCAGAAATTTTCCAGCTCGTTTCTAATCACCATCCCTTTGGGATGGAAAAAGGGAAAGCCGGGGCCTTCTTCTTGCAGGCTAAAAAGATCCAGTTCCTGACCAATTTTGCGATGATCCCGCTTTTTAGCTTCTTCCAAAAAGTTTAAGTAGTCAGTAAGCATGCTCTTTTTCGGAAAGGATACACCATAAATCCTTTGCAACATTTTATTTTTTTCATTTCCCCGCCAGTAAGCTCCGGCAATATTTAAAAGTTTAAAAGCCTTAAGATACCCGGTTGAAGGCACATGGGGCCCTGTGCATAAATCCACAAACTCTCCCTGACGGTAAAAAGATATTTCCACTCCTTCAGGAATATCCTTTACTAATTCCACTTTATAAATTTCGCCTTTTTCTTCAAAAAACTTTATTGCCTCATCCCGGGAGAGAACAAAGCGTTCAATAGGCAAGTCTTCTTTTACGATTTTTTCCATTTCCGCCTCAATTTTTTCTAAATCTTCCGGAGAAAAACTTTCTTCCGGGTCAAAATCATAATAAAATCCGTCCTTAATAGCCGGACCAATAGCAAGTTTGGTCTTGGGGAAAAGCCTTTTAACCGCTTGCGCCATAAGGTGTGCCGAACTATGCCGGAAAACATCTTTACCCTCGTCATCTTCAAAGGTATAAAGGCGAAATTCTCCGCTTTCGGAAATCTTCTGACTTAAATCAATTAATTTACCGTTTATCGAAGCACAAAGGGCTTCCTTGGCCAATCTGGGACTTAACGTTTTAGCTACTTCCAGAGCGGTAATATTCTCAGGAAATTCCCGTACCTCATTATTGGGAAACTTCAAACTTATCATTATCCTGCCTCCTATCTATTTTAAAAAAATATTAAGCATGACCTGTATTATCCCAATAATAAACCCTATTACTCCACCAAAAACTTCTATGTAGGAAAGTTCCGTTTTCATTAAAGAAGTTAAGATTTTTTCCAGGGTTTTTAAATCAAATTGCAATACTTTTTCTTCCACTATTTTTCCAATTTTAACCTTATTTTGCAAATCAGTTTCCAAAGATAAAATTATTTTATTTACTACTGAAGGCAGTTCATTTTTAAAATAATTTAAAAGAGTTCTAATTACAATTTGTCGCAAGTATTCCGGTAATACCGGAAAAAGAGTGCTAAGCTTTTCTTTTACCGCCAGTAGAATTTTTTCAGCAAATAATTGTTTATTTTCTTCAGAAGTCAATAACTCAATAAGCTCTCTCTGGGATAACAACTGTTCTTCGACTAACTCCCCTAACGCTTTAGCAATTTCCCAGTGACGTTTAGGAATAACCCCTTGAAAAGTGAGAAAACCTATTTTTAAAGGACGATACGGACGGAAAAGCATTAAAATTGCCAAATAATTCGTAAGCCAACCTATAAAGCCACCGATTAATGGTGGAAGGATTAGTTCGGATATTTTCACGATAATTCTTTTTACCTCCTCAATTATTTAAAATATAGCAAATAATTGTTTCAAAAGCAATAAATAAAAATACCGCATAAGCTCGTTTAATTTTTAGAGCCTCTGCGGTAGTAGATTTTTTTATAATAAAGCAATTATGAAACTGATTTTAATGTTTGTACTTTTGTGGCTATTAATTCTAAAACCTTATCTTTCTCCATCCTATTTTGAACATAGTTTTCAATAATCTCTACTAATGCACTTCCCACAATTACACCATCGCAGTAATCTTTAATGTATGCTATCTGCTCTGGTTTCCCAATCCCAAATCCTAAACAAACGGGTAACTCGGTTAACTTTTTTACGTTTTGCAATAAAGATATAACCTCTGCTGGCAAACTATCCCGTGCCCCCGTGACCCCGGTTACAGACACACAATAAATAAATCCTGAAGCTTGACCCACAATCTTTTCAAGCCGCTTTTGCCCGGTTGTGGGAGCAACCAAAGGAATTAAGTCAAGGCCGTATCCCGCGGCCGACACCCTTATTTCTTCTCCTTCTTCCACCGGAAGGTCGGGAATTATCAGACCATCAGCTCCAGCCCCCGCTGCCCGCCGCAAAAACTCGTCTACACCTATTTGGAGAATCGGATTGAGGTAGGACATAATGACCAGCGGCAAAGATAGCTCCTGGCGGGCAGCCGCTATCAGTGCCAGTACTTCTTCCGGACCGCTACCGGCAGCCAGAGCCCGCTGCCCGGCTCTCTGAATCACCGGTCCATCGGCTAAAGGGTCAGAAAAAGGTAAGCCCACTTCAATAAGGTCGGCTCCAGCCGCCGCCAGGGTTTTGATAATTTCCAGAGAAAAAGTAAGATTTGGGTCTCCTCCCATCGTATAGGCAATAAGGGCTTTTTCCCCTCGACTCCGTTTTTCCGCAAATACTTGACCAATCCTACTCACCAAGGGTCACCCCCAATTCGCGGGCCACGGTGTAGACATCCTTATCACCACGGCCGGAAAGGTTGATTACTACTATTTTTTCTGACTCAAGCTCCCGGGCAAGCTCCACTCCCTTGGCCACAGCATGGGCGCTTTCCAGAGCCGGCAGAATACCCTCCGTTTTCGCCAGAAGTTTGAATGCTTCTAAAGCTTCTTCATCGGTAACTGCTGTATACTCCACTCTACCAATATCTTTAAGGTACGCATGTTCCGGTCCTACCCCGGGGTAGTCCAATCCTGCCGAAATGGAATGAGCCTCTACAATTTGGCCTCGATCATCCTGTAAAACATAAGATTTAGCTCCGTGTAAAACTCCCACCTTACCCCGGCTTAAGGTAGCAGCATGCCGCCCGCTTTCCAGCCCTAATCCGGCCGCTTCTACTCCAACTAACCGCACATCCTCTTCAAGAAAAGGATAAAACATCCCTATAGCATTACTTCCCCCACCAACACACGCTACAATTAAGTCAGGGAGTCTTCCTTCCTGCGCTAAGATTTGCGCTTTGGTTTCCTCCCCGATCACCTTTTGAAAATCCCGAACAATCGTGGGATAGGGATGTGGTCCGCCAACCGAACCAAGGACATAGTAAGTATCCCGAACATGAGTAACCCAGTAGCGAATGGCCTCATTCATAGCATCTTTAAGAGTACGACTACCGGAAGTTACACTTTCCACTTGCGCACCTAAAAGGCGCATGCGGTACACATTCAATTCCTGCCGGCGGACATCCTCTGCCCCCATAAAAATAGTACACTCCAATCCAAACTTTGCCGCCGCCGTAGCGGTAGCTACTCCATGCTGGCCGGCCCCGGTTTCCGCCACTACCTTTTTTTTGCCCATGCGCCGCGCCAGCAGAACCTGCCCTATGGTATTGTTAATTTTGTGGGCACCGGTATGGGCAAGGTCTTCCCGTTTTAGATAAATCTTTGCCCCTCCTACATACCGGGACAGGCTCTCAGCAAAATAAAGAGGCGTAGGACGTCCGGCATAATGTTGCAAATAAAAGGTTAATTCAGCTTGAAATGAACGATCATTTTTAACTTCCTCGTAAGCCTCTATCAGCTCTTCTAAAGCTGCCATTAAAGTTTCTGGTACAAACTGCCCACCGTAGGGGCCAAAATACCCTCGTGCATCTGGCAATTTATAGTTTTTTAAACTCATTTTCCGACCTCCTGACCGCTTGGATAAATGCTTCTATCCGGATATAATCCTTGATTCCCGGGGCTTTTTCCACCCCGCTGGAAACATCAACACCATAAGGTTTGACCTGCTGTAAGGCTTTCCCAACATTTTCAGGATTTAGGCCTCCGGCTAAAAACCAGGGCTTTTCTATCTTCAGCCCCTGAAGAATTTGCCAGTTAAAGGTTTTCCCGCTACCACCAAATGTATTGCCGGAAGACGTATCAAAAAGAAAAGCGTGAACATACTTTTCGTAAATTGCTATTTGCCTCTTAAGTTCTTCGGTATCAGTTTCTATCGGTACAGGGATACTTTTAATAATTTTCGCGCGAATTTTCTCCTTAAGCTTACCGCAATATTCAGGACTTTCGCCACCGTGAAGCTGAACAACATCTAAATTGCAGGACACTGCTATTTGAGCCACATCCTCCACATCCATATTAGCCACAACTCCTACGGTGGCAACAAAGGGGGGGAGAATTTCCGTTATTTCCCTGACTACTTCTGGCTTAACCTGCCGCGGACTATTAGCGAAGACAAAACCTATGGCGTCAGCTCCAGCCAGGGAAGCTTTCAGGGCAGTTTCCTTATCTTTAATCCCGCAAATTTTTACCCTTACCCTCATGCCAGCAACACCTCCAATGCTTTCCCGGGATCTGGAGCCCGCACTAAAGCTTCACCGATGAGAATTCCGTGATAACCTGCAGTCATTAAAGCCTTGATATCCTCTTTGCTTCGAATACCGCTTTCACTTACCATCACTACTCCCGCCTCTTTTAGAACGGGGGCCAGTTTTAACGAAACATCAATGTTAGTGGCAAAGGTACGTAAGTCGCGGTTGTTTATGCCAATTAGCCTTGCTCCTGCTGTTAAAGCTTTCTCGACTTCCTCTAAACTGTGAGCCTCAACCAACGCCTCCATGCCAAGGCCTTCGGTTATTTTAATCATTTCCTTTAATTCTACTGACGCCAAAAGAGAAGTTATAAGAAGAACGGCATCTGCACCCAGTACCTTAGCTTCATAAATTTGGTAGGGGTCCAAAATAAAATCTTTTCGTAAAATGGGCAACGAAACTACCGCCCTCACAGCCTTAAGATACTCCGGTGACCCCAAGAAATAATCCTCCTCCGTTAAAACTGAAATCGCTGCCGCCCCACTTTTAGCGTATACCTGAGCTACTTCTTCCGGATCAAGCTGCTCCCGTAACACACCTTTGGAAGGAGACGCCTTTTTAATCTCGGCAATTACTCCCACCTTCCCTTTTGCATTTTCTCTAAGTAAAGCTTGACGGAGGGAAAGGGGCAAACGGTGGCTGACCTGTTCTTCCGCCATCTTTCGCATTTCCCAAAAAGGAATTTTATTTTTGGCCTGTCTAACCTTTTCCCGACGAACCTGGACAATTTTTTCGAGGAACATCACCCCGCCTCCTTTATTTCATGACTTAGACGGCGCAATTTTTCCAGCTTCTCTGCTGCCAACCCCTTATCAATACTTTCCCGGGCCATTACAAGCGCTTCCCGAAAATCATTTACACCCCCGGCCATTATGCCAAAAGCAGCATTTAAAAGTACTACATCCCTCAATGGTCCCGGTTTCCCATCTAAAATTTCCTGCAATAACCGGGCATTTTCGAAAGCATCTCCCCCTTGTAAATCTCTTAAACTGCAGTAAGAAAAACCGTAAGAAAGCGGATCAAAAAGGTAACTATCTATTTTACCCCGGTTTAATTCAAAAACCCGGGTAGGACCAGTTAGCGAAACCTCATCCAGTCCTCCGTGTCCGTGAACTACAAAAGCTCGTTCCACCCCCAAATTATTTAAAACTTTCGCCAGGGTTTCCTGCAGCTCAGGAGTAAAAACCCCTAATACCTGGCCCACAATATTTGCCGGGTTTGCTAAAGGTCCCAAAATATTAAAGACGGTCCGTACCCCTATCTCCCGCCGAGTTTTAGCCACATGCCGCATAGCTGGGTGCAAATTTGGAGCAAAAAGAAAACCAATACCTATTTCATCAACACAGCGGGCCGTGCCTTTAGCATCTAAATCAATGTTCACCCCCAGAGCTTCTAAAACATCGGCACTACCGGAACGACTGGAAACGCTTCGGTTTCCGTGTTTTGCCACAGGTATACCGGCACCGGCAACGACAAAAGCAGCTGCAGTAGAGATATTGAAAGTTTGCCGACCGTCTCCACCGGTTCCACAGGTATCCACCAATCCTTCAGTTTGAGTAATTACCCGTCTTGCTTTTTCCCGCAGCGCCAGCGCAAAAGCGGAAATTTCTTCTTCCGTTTCCCCTTTCATTTTTAACGCCACCAAAAATGCCGCCACCTGCGCCTCGGTATACTTTCCCTCCATGAGTTCGTTCATTGTGGCCAGTGCTTCAGAAAAATTTAAGTTTTCTCCTCTCATCAATCTCTCTAATACTTCTCTCACCAAAACTCGCCTCCCCTTTTTACCTTAAGCTTGATACTCAAGAAAATTAAGCAATAATTCTTTACCATACTCGGTCATTATCGATTCCGGATGAAACTGTACCCCTTCTATTGCCCAAGTCCGGTGGCGGATTCCCATGATTGTTCCCTCTGCAGTAGTTGCAGTTATTATAAGTTCCTGGGGTAACCCCTCTTTTTCTACGACCAGGGAATGATAACGCGTAGCTCGAAAAGGATTTGGTAACCCTTTATAAATTCCCTGACCATCATGGTATATTAGAGAAGTTTTCCCATGCACCGGAATTTTATCCTGGATAACCTTTCCACCAAAGGCCTGACCTATCACCTGGTGCCCCAGACAAACTCCTAAAATTGGTATTTTCCCGGCAAAAAAGCGTACTACATCCAACGAAATCCCCGCTTCATTAGGAGTACACGGCCCGGGAGAAATAATGATATGGGTTGGCTTCATCTCTCTAATCTCCGAAAGGGTTATGCGATCATTACGCCGGACCACTACCCGGTGCCCTAATTCACCCAAATATTGCACCAAGTTGTAGGTAAAAGAATCGTAATTATCTATCAGTAAAATCACTTATTAACCCCCCCGTTACAACGAAATTCAGCTGCACCCGTTATCGCTTCCACCATTGCCTGGGCCTTATTTATTGTTTCTTGGTATTCTCGCTCGGGATCCGAATCCCAAACAATCCCGGCCCCGGCTTGAAAATAAACCATTTCATCTTTTATCCAGAGGGTTCGAATGGTAATGCACGTATTCATTTCCCCTGTAAAGCTTATATATCCTACCGCTCCCGCATAAGGCCCTCGAGGTACCGGTTCTAACTCATCAATAATTTCCATTGCCCTAATCTTAGGTGCTCCGGAAACGGTTCCTGCAGGAAACACCGCTTTTAGTGCATCAACGGGATTAAATTTCTTTTCTACTTCTCCTTGAACGGTGGAAACAAGGTGCATTACGTGAGAAAACTCCTCAACTTTAAAAAACTCAGTTACTTTAACGCTGCCCGGTCGACAAACTTTGCCCAGGTCGTTTCGTCCCAAATCTACCAACATCAAATGTTCTGCCCGTTCTTTTTCATCGGCCAGAAGTTCCCGCGCAAGGCGTAAATCTTCCTCCGGCTGACCGGTTCTTGGTCTGGTGCCGGCAATTGGCCTGGTCTCTACTATCCCCCCTTCCAGCCGCACCAGCATTTCCGGTGAAGCCCCTATAAGTTTGAGCTCGCCAAAATCCAAGAAAAACATGTAGGGAGAAGGGTTAAGCCGCCGCAAACGCCGGTAAATATTAAAAGGCGCTTCCAGGCAAGGGAAGGAAAAACGCTGGGATAAAACTACCTGAAAAATATCTCCCGCTTTAATATAATCCTTGGCCTTTTCCACCATCGTGCAAAAATCCCTTTTAGTCATAGTCGCATTACAAATACTTCGTTCTGGCTTAATAGTTAATGCCCAATTTTCAGAAGTTGTTAGATTAGTTAACTTACCGATTATCTCTTTAATTGAATCCTGTGCCCGCCGGTATGCGGTTTTTTCACCTTCTTTTTGAGGAAGGGTATTTATCACGATTTTCAGGGTATGATAACGGTGGTCAAATACCAAAACTTTCTCCGGAAACATTAAACGAAAAAGCTCTTCATCATCCCGGGCATGTCGGCAACTCCGCAAATTTTCCAGTTCATATACAAGGCCGTAACTAAAATACCCTACAGCTCCTCCGTAAAAAGGTAACCCGGCTATAGGCGGTCCTTTTAAGTTAAAAAGCTGTGACGAAACAACCTCCAGATTGCGACCGGTTAACACTTTAAACGGATCATAACCAATAAAGGAAAAACGGGCCATTTTTTCATTCCCCGGTGCACTTTCCAGTAAAAAGGAAATTCCTTTATCCAGTGCCAAATGTTGATATAAGGTAATAGGGGTAAAAGTGTCGGCTAAAAGTTCAACCATAACCGGCACAACCTGGTAATGTTTTGCGTAAGCGCAATACTCTTCCCAATTAGGAGTTAAATCTAACTCCGAATAAACTTTGCTCATCTCGTCCCTTCTCCTCTCTTTTTATAACCTTTTTCCCGCTACATGCACCCATGGCTTTAATTCGTTTATCAACTGTTCGTATTCCTGAAAATTTAAAGACTGCTGACCATCACTTAACGCTCTTTCTGGCTCCGGATGAATCTCTATTAAGAGCCCATCCGCTCCCGCCGCAACCGCTGCTTTAGCTAACGACGGTATAATATCCCTGCGCCCGGCAGCATGGCTGGGATCAACAATTACCGGATAAGGAGTTAGCTTTTTTAGTAACGGAACCGCACTGATGTCAAGCGTATTTCGCGTCATCGTTTCAAAAGTTCTAATACCTCTTTCACATAGAATTATTTTTCTGTTACCTCCTTTTTCAAGATACGCAACCGCTCCCAACCATTCTTCCAGGGTAGCAGCTAAACCTCTTTTTAAAAGTACCGGTTTATCAACTTTTGCTAAAAGTTTTAACAAAGCATAATTTTGCATATTTCGACTGCCTACCTGTAAGATGTCGGCTACAGGTAAAGCTTTATTAAGAGAATCTTCATCTATAACTTCCGTTACCACTAAAAGTCCTGTTTCGGCTTTGGCTAATGCCAAATATTTCAAAGCCTCCTCGCCTAACCCCTGAAAACTTTCTGGCCGGGTTCTCGGCTTAAAAGCTCCTCCCCTTAAACCAACAGCTCCACTGTCCTTAACAATTTTTGCCGTCTCTATTATTTGCTCTAAATTTTCCACAGCACAAGGACCGGCAAAAACTAAAAACCGATTACTTTTCAGTAAATCTTCCCAAATCTTTAAATCCACAAACAACCTCGTACCTCCTTTAAAACCATTTTTTACCACAGAAACAAAAAACCAGCACCAAACTGAGTGCTGGTTTTACTCTAATCCCGTACTAACCCGCCCTCAGCTCAGCTCCTCTAAACTCAACTCGTCTCAACTCGTCTCTTAGAAATATTTTATTTTTATTGCAAAAGTTTACCTTATAAACTAACCCCAAGTCAATAATTTTTTTCTTTTTTTACCCTTCCCGGTAACCCTCACATTTTGTACATATCTCAACCCTCTCCTCAAAAATATCTTTAATTGGTTTAAGATCAAAATTTATCGAGTCATCATGCCGGTGAATAATAATTTTTTCTGGAGCTAAAGATATTAATGCGCTAATTAAGATATCTTCAAGAAATAACCTCTGTCTTTGGGTTAATAAATTTTCAATAAACTTGTCCTCAACTTTCCTTTGGTGTTCATCGACTAATACTAAATATCCATTGACCCAAAAAACCTGAACCATTCTTACTTTAACCGGCTGAATTTCAAGAAAACACTTTACTACCTTTATAAACTCCTGATATTCTTTTTCCAAAATTTGTTCTTCCACCGCCAGGTCAAGGGAATGATAAATTTCACTTACCTCTTTTTGCAAACGAAAAAGAATAAAGCCATCAAGATTAATCAGGGAATTTTCCAGCAAAAACTCATAAATCTTTTTTCCGATTTCTCTCTCGCGGTCCATTGTTAATATTTTTACAGCGTTATTTTTTATTCTTTCTAACTCCTCCCTTTTAAAGTAAGGATATTCAAAGGCGGCAATTTTTGAAATTAAATCTTTCTCCCAAAAATCAACATAAATCTTTGCCAAAATCGAGCTCACTTTTGTCAAAAAACAGTCGTTTGTAGAAGATAATAAATTTGTCTTAATAATATTTAAAGCCAGGAATTTATACTTCCCGGCTTGATATTTGTCCAAGTTTAATAAACCATTTTTGATTTGCTCGGCTAATCCAATCTTTAGGAGCGCTTCTATTTCCTCACCATAACGACTTGTAGCAATTATAATTTGGTTCATTAAAATCACCTCTTCTACTGGTATTATATGAGTTTAAAAATAAGCGTATACACTAAAAAAATGGCTAAAAAGCTATAAAAAAACAAAAAAACCGGCAAATGCCGGTTGCCGTCCTTTATTCTGGTGGGCGGGACAGGGATCGAACCTGTGACCTTCTGCGCGTCAAGCAGACGTTCTCCCACTGAACTACCCGCCCGTCTGCTCTTTTATTATTACTTATTTTATAAATAAAGTCAAGTAGGAAAATAAATCATAATTTTAACTTTTAGTACATAAGTTTTATACAAAACCCACCGAAAGGAGAATTTTAGATGAAAGTTTTTTTCTTTAATTACAAAAACCTCTGGCAATATACCCTTATCCTCATTTTTGCCATCTTAATTGGATTGGTATTTTACCATTATTTAACCGAACCGGTAATAAAACCGCAAATTATCGATTTTTACCCGGTATACAAAGTGGAAACCAGTAAAAAAGTTGTAGCCCTAACCTTTGATTTGAGCTGGGGAACAAAAACTTATAAACCAATTCTCAATACTCTAAAAAAAGAAAATATTAAAGCAACCTTTTTTCTTTCCGGCCCCTGGGCCAAACAACATCCGGAAATAGTTCGGGAAATTGTCAAGGACGGCCATGAAATCGGTAGCCACGGACACCGTCATGTAAATTACACCGGGTTAAGTCCCGAGGAGATTAAAAAAGAAGTGGTCCTGGCTCATGAAGCCATAAAAGAAGCAAGTAATAAGACTCCAACAATCATCCGCCTACCTAACGGAGATTATAACAAAACTGTTATCAAAACCTTAAGAGAAATAGGTTATACTGCCATTCAATGGAGCGTAGATTCTTTAGATTGGAAAAATCCCGGAGAAGAGATAATTTTAAAACGCGTTTTAGACAGTATTCACCCCGGAGCTATAATTTTAATGCATGCCAGTGATACCTGTAAACAAACCGGTCAGGTATTGCCAGAAATTATAAAAGAATTAAAAAAACAAGGCTATACTTTCATTACCATTTCCCGGTTGCTCACCCTTGGTCCCGCTGCAATTCAGTAACCGACCACCAATGGCCTTTCTGAAAAAGGTAAAGATAGATTGACATCAAGATGCTCCATTGAAGCACGCTAACCATCCAGGCATAGGAAACATCGTATTTATTTAAAACGAACAAATACCAAAATAACGGAAGTCTAAAAAGCCACATCCCCGCGGTGGTAAGGTAAAAAGGTATTTTTGTGTTACCAACTCCCCGATACACCGACCCAAGCACCATTTCAATTCCGGTAGGAATCTGTTCAAAAGCACCAATCTTAAGGCATACTTTTATTTTTTCAAGCACATCAACGTCTTTGGTAAACAACAACCCCAATTGCTGGGGAAGGAAAAAAAAGATTATTCCCATTAAACCCATCCCCAAAATTGTTAAATTTAGCGTTTTTTCAATGTAGCTTTTTGCCTTTTGATAATTCCCTTCACCGTAAAATCTCGCAGCAAAAGAATAGGCAGCAATTGCCAGGCCGTAACCGGGCATATAAGCAAGGGACTCAATGTAAATGGCAATCTCGTTTGCCGCAAAACTAACTGCTCCAAGCTTAACCAGAATAAAACTTACCACCACCCGCCCTAACGAAAAACTGCCTTCTTCTAAAGCCGCAGGAATACTAATTTGTATAATCTTCTTTAAATATACTCTTATTTCAAGCCATTGAAATTTTAAACTTAATTTTTTTTCAATTAATCCAATGTAACCCAAAGCGATAATCGACCCCAAAGTTAGAGAAATTCCAGAAGCTAATGCAGCTCCTCCCGGCCCCAGTTTCGGGAAACCAAGCTTTCCAAATATTAAAACATAATCTAAAAAAATATTTAAACAATTAATAACAACAGCTGTATAAAGGGGAACCCTGGTTTGGCCTATAGCCCGCAGTAAACCATTTCCAACAAAAACCAGAAGAGCAAAAACAGCAAACTTTCCTATTGTTTTTAAATAACTTATAGTTACCAGGGCAACATTTTTATCGATTTTAAGGGCAGGCAAGATTATCTCTACTATGTACGGTAAGAAAAATAACAAAAACCCGGCAAAAAAAGCCAAAAGCAACGAGTAAGAAAAAAACTTTTTTACCTCTTCCTTTTTTTTTGCCCCCAATGCCTGAGCAGCCAAAGCTCCACCACCGGTACCAATTGCTGCAAAGACAAAAAATGTACTAAAAATTATCTGCGCGCCAAGACTAACACCTGCTACTGCAGTTGCCCCAAGCCTTCCAACCATCGCTGTATCAACTATACCTACAACCATGTGTAAAATCATTTCCAGAACCGCTGGTAAAGCTACTTTAATAATCTCAAAATACACTTCCCTCCCTCCTTTCTCTTTAGCCACCTTTTTCGATTTTACCATATAAAGGGTGGTAAATAAAAGAAAAACCCGGGCCACTTTACACCCGGGCTACTTACTTTTAGGGACCATCCGTCTTTTTATTTCATCCAGCTCCCGCATTAAGGACGATAACGGCCTTCCTTTAGCCAAACCCTCGGCCACATGGCGAATTCTTGTTACTGTATCGGCATCAGTAGTAACATAAACCCTTTTTAAGCGTGGCTCCGCTGATTTAACACGGTTAGCTGCTTCTTCTTTAATTTTATCAGTTTCGCTTTTTTCCACTCCCGCCACCAAATCCAGTCCCACATACGCTGTACTGCCGGTTATTACCGCGGTAGCCTTTTTCACTTTTTCTGTTTTTGCTGCTTCCCGAGCAATTTTCTTTGCAATTTTGTTTAACTCCGTTTGATTAGTGGGTAGAGTAGTGGGTGAACCTCCCGGAGGAACTGTTGGCGCCGGCTTTCGCGCTGGAGTACAAGCCACAGCAGCAAAGAACAAAGCCAAAAGCAGCAATATATGTAACCCTTTTTTCATATAACTCCACCTCCGAAAATAGCATAACCATTTCCGGAGGTTATATGCAAAGCTTTTTATAATTCCTTGGCAGGACGCGGTCCTCGGTTCAAGGCTACTTTTCCGGTGCGAACAATTTCTACAATACCATGATCGGTTAAAACTTCACATAACGCATTAATTTTATCTTCATCACCGGTAAGTTCAATCACCATGGTTTCCCGGTTTACATCGACAATATTGGCACGAAAGATATTTACAATATTAACAATGTCGGCCCGTTTTTCCGGAAGAGCTCGCACCTTAATTAAAGCTAACTCCCGAGCAATAGTCTCTTCCATCGGCAGTTCTTTAATCTTAATTACATCAATTAATTTTGATAACTGATTAATTACCTGTTCTAAGACAAGATCATCCCCCTGGACAACAATTGTTATCCTTGTAATGTTGGGTTCTTCGGAATATCCTGCCGTTATACTTTCGATGTTAAACATTCTACGACTTAACAAACCCGAAATTCGCGCCAGTACCCCTGGTTTGTTTAACACCAGGACAGATAAAGTATGCTTCATATTATGCCCTCCCCAATCTTTTCATTTTAAAAGTTCTTTGCTAAAATTTTGCTTGAAGTTTTAATATGGAGAAGAGTAAAATGCAAAAAAAGTGGTTGTATTCTACTGCAATCCTACTAATACTATTTTTAATTCTTTTTATTGCTGTGGCATTTAATTTGGGTCATTTTTTTCGACAATTTTCTTCTCCTGCCGAACTTGCTCGCTATTTACGTTCTTTCGGTCTTTTAACAGTATTTATTAGCATTTTACTCCTCATAATTCAAACCTTGTTTACGCCAGTACCGTTATTTATCTTAGTGGCTGCCAACGGGTTTATTTTCGGTGTTTTGGGTGGAATAATAATTTCACTATCTGGGAGCGTTCTGGGTGCAACCATTGCCTTTTTAGCAGCCAGATTTTTAGGAAGAAATTTTCTAAGCCGTTTTTTAAAACCAGAATATTTAGACAAAGTCCACTCATTTAGCTGCAAGGATGGCCCTAAAGTTGTATTTTTTGCGCGGTTAATTCCCGTATTACCATCAAGTATCGTAAGCTACTTAGCAGGACTTAGCAACATGCGATTTACCCCATACTTTTTGGCCACTACTTTAGGAAAACTCCCGGAAATTGTAGTGTATTCCCTTCTCGGTCACGGTTTTGGTCATTTAGACAATCTGCCAGCTCAACTTTTTCTGGCAATCCTCATAACACTTATCGCCTACTTTTTTTACCGCTGGCACAAGAAAACCGGTATTTAACAATATTTAAAAAAAAATCGCTCACACGAGCGATTTTTTTATGATTGTGCTTGTTCTGCCACTACTTTATTTAAATCAGCAATTAACTCATCAATATTAATCCCGTGAGCTCGAGCTCCCTGTTCAATATTTTCAAATTGGGCCGCAGCACACCCGAGGCACCCCATACCGTGCTTATAAAAAATTGGGATAGTTTTGGGATATTTTGTGACTACTTCTGTAATGGTCATTTCTTTTGTAATGGTCATAAGCTACACCTCCATTTCTTACTCCTTATTTTAAAATTCTTCCTCCGGTTTGTAAAGATAAAAGTACTTTTCATTTAACAGTTTTTTACCTTCTAAAATTTTGTCTGAGCTCACAACATATTCTCCATGTTTAACCCCTACAAGTTCTGCTTCCCGGAGAAGGTCAAGACAACCTAATACTTTGCTTATAACCAGGTAAGTTTGCTCATTGATTTCATCGGGGTAAATTTTCTGCGCAATTTCAAACAAATTTGCCTTCTTTAGCTCTTTAACTTTCTCATAAACCTCAAAGGTTTTCTGGAAGTAATGGATTTTTATTTTATCTATTACCTCTTGTAAATTAGAAAATTTATCCTGGTGTGCCGGAAAAACCATTTTCACCGGAAAATTGTAAACCTCATTTAAACTTTCCAAAAAAAGGGGCAAAGTAGCAATCCTTTGCCCCTCAACCTGGTATATCAGGGGATTGGGGAAAATATTTTTTAAGATAAAATCACCGCTGAAGAAATATTTGTTTTTCATTTCATACAATGAAATATGGCCCAGGGAATGTCCAGGAGTATAAATAACTTTAAATGCAAACTCTCCCGTCTTTATTGTTTCGCCGGGAAAAAGGGGTATAATGGAAAAATGATTTTGAAAATATTTTGGAGGTATTCTATATTGGTGCTGAACAACCGCATCAACCAGTTGTTGTGGTAATCCCCAACCATCAACCACTTTTAATACCTTTTCTCTATCCTCATTGAGAAAGTAAATCTCCAGAGGATGAATACGTACTGGAATATCAAACATCCTTGATATAAAACCTGCCAAGCCAAAATGATCCGGATGAAAATGAGTTACAATTATTTCCGACACGTCCCGGATTTCATACCCGAAATTTTTTAATTTAGCTTCCAATGCTAAATAAGAATCATCCGTGGGCGCTCCTGTATCAATTAAAACAAGCTTTTCATCTTCGACCAAATATACGTTTACATCACCCACTAAATAAGGTGTAGGCAAAGTTATTGTTGAAATCCGGGCCATTACTTTCACCTCTTTAAAGCTTCTCAGCCACTAACTCTGCAATATCGTAAACTTTAACTTCCTCGGTCTTATCAAATGCCTTTATCCCATCTTCCAGCATGGTAAGGCAGTACGGACAGTTTACCGCAATTCCCTCCGGGTTGGTAGCTAAAGCTTGCCGCGTACGCTCAACGTTAATCCGTTCCCCTAAAGTTTCCTCCATCCACATCCGTCCACCACCGGCGCCGCAGCAAAAACTGGTTTCTCTGTTCCTGCTCATTTCGGTTAATTTTACTCCTACATTCTTTAATACTTCCCTTGGCTCATTAAATACCCGGTTATACCGTCCCAGGTAACAGGAATCATGATAGGTAAAGCGACGGTTATCGGTGCTGTTTAACTTTATCTTATTTTCCGAAAGGAGCTTGGCAATTAGCTCGCTGTGGTGGATCACCTCATAATTACCGCCTAACTGCGGGTAATCATTTTTCAGGGTATTATAGCAGTGGGGACAGGCGGTAATAATTTTCTTAACTTTATAATTATTCATGGTTTCAATATTTTCCTGGGCAAGCATCTGGTATAAATATTCATTACCAATTCTCCGGGCAGAGTCGCCACAGCATTTTTCTTCGGTACCTAAAATGGCAAACTTAATCCCTGCCGCTTTAAGGATTTTAACTAAGGCCCGAGAGACTTTTTTGTTTCTTTCATCAAAGGAACCGGCACAGCCAACCCAGTAGAGATATTCTATTTCTTCGGGGTTTTCCATCTCTCCCAGGATTGGCACATCTAAACCTTCCGCCCAGTCCGCTCTACTGGCCCAGCCCACCCCCCAGGGGTTACCGTTATTCTCCATATTTCTAAAAGTAAGCTGTACTTCCTGCGGAAAGGAGCTTTCCATTAGGACTAAATTTCTTCTTAACTCTACTGTCTTGGGAATGTGTTCTACATAGACCGGACAGACTTCCTGACATGCCCGGCAGGTAGTACACGACCAAATCGTATCTTCTTCAATTACCTCCCCGATTAATGCCCTTGTAACCGCACCTTCCACTTCACCGGTTGCCGCTTCTTCCCCCAATCCTTTTTTGGCCAGTTCGGCTTTGGCTCTGGCAATTATCACCGGTGCTCTTTCGTTTAGAGCCTCTTTCAGGTCCTGGGTCATTTTCTTGGGCGATAACGGCTTTTTCGTAAGGTAAGCAGGACAATTGTCCTGACACCGTCCGCAGCGGGTACAGCTATCCAAATCTAAAAGCTGTTTCTGGGTAAACTCTTCCACCGTCGATACCCCAAAAGATTCTGCATCTTCTGCTTCCAAATCAATTAACGGGAAGGTCTTGGCACTCTGGGGATCCGCCAAAGCCTGGTTGATGGGAGCGGTGAAGAGGTGAATTAATTTGGAATACGGAATATAAGCAATAAAGCCAAAGGCTAAAAGCATATGCCCCCACCAGAGAATAACATGCCACAGCCTGAGGATTCCTTCATCGGCTCCGGCAAATAGCTGGGCCACTAAATTACCAAAAGGCGAATAGGCTGCCCAGTTATCCCCGGCCACTGCCATGCGGATTCCTTCGACGATATAACCGGTAACCAAAATTGTTAAAATTAAAAGCAATGAAATTAAATCATCAGGCTTGTTATCGAGACGATCTGGCTTTATAATATAGCGGCGAATAATAGCCATTAAAATACCAATGATTGCTGCAACCCCACCTACATCGGCTAAAAAGCTAAAAAGTAAATAAACGTTGCCGGTAAATACTTTAATACCGAAGTCTGCCTGAATTGCCACTATTAAAGTGGTTAAAAACAAAACAGTAAAACCCCAGAAGATACCAAAATGCATTAAGCCGGGATACAGTTCGTTTAAGATTCTTCTTTGGAAAAAGGTTTCTTTTAAGAATCTTCCGAAATCCCACTTAACACTGGCTTTTTGCCCTATTTTCCAGTATTGATACCGCTGGTACATTCCATAGGCGAAAATTGCCAGGGCGATTAAAAACAACGGGTACATTAAAAACTTGGCTGTGTGGTTTATATTCCAGTAAAGTTCCCGCTGGGGAATTCCATTCACCCTAATCCCTCCCCTTTTGTTTGCAATTTTTTCTAAACAAAATTTATTAGAGAAGGAAGGCAAAAATGCCTTCCTTTACGATTTTAAAAGCTTTTTAAACTCTTCGGTTAAAAGCGGAACTATTTCAAACAAATCGCCAACTATGCCGTAATCGGCAACTTTAAAGATGTTAGCTTCCGGGTCTTTGTTGATGGCTACTATTACCTTGGAGCTGCCCATCCCGGCTAAGTGCTGAATTGCCCCGGAAATACCTACGGCGATATACAAACTGGGGGATACGGTCTTACCGGTCTGGCCTACCTGATACCGGTGCTCCCGCCAGCCGGCATCTACCGCTGCCCGGGAGGCCCCTACCGCTGCCCCTAAAACGTCCGCCAAATCTTCCAGCAGCTTGAAGTTCTCCGGACCTTTCATCCCCCGACCGCCCGATACTATGATATCCGCTTCGGTTAATTCGGGACGTCCGGATACCTGCTTGACTACTTCCTTTACTATGGCTTTTAAATCTTCCGGCATAAAGCTGACCGCTACTTCTTCAATTGCAGCTTGCCCGCCGGCTTTCTCCGCTGCCGGAAATACGTTGGGCCGTACCGTTACTATTAACGGATGGCTGGTGGCCCCCACTTTGGTATAAGCTTTCCCGGCGTAAATGGGTCGTACAAAGACTCCTTCTTCGTAACCGGTGATGTCGCTTACCTGTCCCGCTCCTACCCGCTGGGCTGTCCGCGGTGCAAAGTCCCTCCCCTGAGCGGAGTTGGCAATTAACACTACTTCCGGCTTTTCTTTATTGATTAATTCCGCCAGTACCCGGGTGTATTTGGCGGTGGTGTACTGCTCTAAATCCGGATGGTCGGCTACATATACTTTCCCTACTCCGTATTCCCCAAGCTCAGAAGCCAGGCCTTTTACGTCTTTTCCGATTACTACCCCTTCAACCTCTCCCCCTATTTGCCGGGCTAAAGTTACCATCTCAAAGGTTACTTTCTTTAACTTACCTTCCCTTTGCTCTGCTACTACCCATACTTTACCCATTAGCTCCACCCCCTATATTACCTTGGCTTCTTCCCGTAAGGCTTTAACTAACTTGGCTACCGCTACTGCCGGCTCATCGGTGAAAATTTTCCCCGCTTGCTTGCCTTTGGGAAGAAAGATTTCTTTTATCTCTACTTTAGGAGTAGCATTTACCCCGAGGTCCACAGCGTTTATGACCTTTAACTCTTTTTTCTTGGCCTGCATGATGCCTTTCATGGAAGGATACCGCGGCTCATTTAACCCCCGCTGGGCGGTAACAAGGGCCGGTAGAGGCACTTCTACCACTTCGGTACCACCTTCGATTTCCCGGTGGCCGGTAATCTTGCCTTCCCCTACTTCTAATTTGGTGACAAGGTTAATTTGGGGTAAGCCTAAAATCTCGGCTACCCGTACCCCTACCTGGGCGGAACTGTCGTCAATGGCCCGCCAGCCGGCTAAAATAAGGTCGTATTCCATTTGCTGCAGCACTTTCGCCAGTACTTCGGCTACCACCATTTCATCTAACTGCAAACCGTCGGTTTTGACCAGCACCGCCCGGTCGGCTCCCATGGCTAAGGCCTGCCGTAATGCTTCCTGGGCTCGGTCACTGCCCGCCGAGACTACCACTACCTCCCCCTGCCCAAGTTTTTCTTTGATCCTTAATGCTTCTTCTACCGCAAATTCGTCGTAGGGGTTAATGATTAAGGTTACCCCGCTGTCGTCAATTTTCCCGTCCTTTAATACTATCTTCGCTTCGGTGTCAAAGGTTTGCTTTAAAAGGACTACCAGTTTCACCTAATCTCCCTCCTTACTCTCCTTTAAATTCGGGTTTTCTTTTATTTAAGAAGGCATCCATGCCTTCTTTTTGATCACTGGTCGTAAAGCAGAGGGCAAACATCTCCGCTTCATACGCCAGTGCCCGTTCCAAATCCATGTTTAACCCTTCGTTTAAGGCAGCCTTGGAATAAAATACCGCAAGTTTTGCTTTAGCTGCTATTTTCTGAGCAATTTCTAAAGCTGTTGGCATCAGTTCTTCCGGTTCTACTACCCTGTTAACCAATCCTATTCTCAGGGCTTCCTGAGCATCTATCATCTCACCGGTATATAAGAGCTCGGCTGCCATACCTTTTCCTACCAATCGCGGCAACCTCTGAGTACCGCCAAAGCCTGCAGTAACCCCTAATCCTACTTCCGGTTGTCCAAATTTTGCTTTAGTTGAAGCAATCCTGAAATCACAGGCCATTGCTATTTCACAGCCACCACCAAGGGCGAACCCGTTAACCGCAGCGATAACCGGTTGAGGAATTCTTTCAAGTTTTGATAACACCTTTTGCCCAAGCTTAGCAAAATACCTGGCTTGCCGGGGAGTAAAATTCCTCATTTGCGAAATGTCGGCTCCCGCCACAAAACTCTTTTCTCCCGCACCGGTTAAAATTACCACCGTAATGCTTTCATCCTCAGCTATTTTATCCAGTAAAGAATCTAACTCTTCTAACACTTCAGAATTTAAAGCATTTAATACCTGGGGTCGGTTTATGGTTATAATACCGACCTGGTCTTTCTTTTCAAACAAAATCGTTTTGTATTCCATACTTTCCCCCCTGTTCCCCTATTTTAAGAGGTGGCGAGCAATTACAATTCTCTGAATCTGATTGGTCCCCTCGTAAATCTGCGTGATCTTGGCATCCCTCATGTAGCGCTCTACGGGATACTCCTTGGTATAACCGTAACCGCCGAGCAGTTGTACGCAATCGGTAGTTACCCGCATTGCTGTATCGGTTGCATATTTTTTGGCCATCGCCGCTTCTTTGCTGTGGGGTAACCCATTATTTTTCAGCCAGGCAGCCCGGTAAACTAATAACTTCGCCGCTTCAATCTCCGTTGCCATATCCGCCACCATCCACTGAATCCCCTGGTTTGCGGCAATAGGCCGGCCAAATTGCTCCCGCTGTTTAATGTAGTTAAGGGTATACTCAAAAGCGCCTTCCGCAATGCCTAAACCCTGGGCTCCAATCGCAATCCGCCCGCCATCTAAAAGTTGCATGGCAACTTTAAAGCCCTCGCCAATTTTCCCCAGAACATTTTCTTTTGGGACTATGGCATTTTCAAAATACAGCTCGCAGGTAACCGAACCATTCAGTCCCATTTTTTCTACCGGTTTAGAAATGGTAAGTCCCGGTGTATTTTTTTCAACTATCAAACAGGTAATCCCTTCCGCCCCTTTGGTAGCGGGGTCAGTTCTTGCAAAGGTAATAAAAACGTCGGCATAGCTTCCATTGGTGATGAAAATTTTACTGCCATTTAAGACAAAGTGATCACCTTTATCTACCGCTGAAAGCCTCAAGCTGGCCGCATCGGAACCGGAATTAGGCTCCGTTAAAGCATAAGCTCCAAGCATTCTCCCCTGAGCCATTGGAACTAAATATTTCTGTTTCTGTTCTTCGGTACCAAACATATAGATACTCATGCAGCCAAGCCCAATGTGTACAGCTAAAATCACCGCAGTTGAGGCACAAACCTTGGCAATTTCTTCAATAAACAAAATGTAGGAAAAGTAGTCAGCTCCTGCTCCTCCGTACTCTTCGGAAATGGGAATTCCCATTAAACCTAATTCCGCCAATTTATCTAACGTCTCCTTGGGAAAACGATGCTCCCGGTCGGTCTTTTCCGCAATTGGTGCAATTTCTCTTTGGGCAAATTTTCGCACCATGTCAACAAACATCTGCTGTTCTTCCGAAAGCTGAAAATCCATCTTTCCCCTCCCCCCGTATGACCCCAAAAAGGATTAAGAATAGTTATAAAACCCTCTACCGGTTTTTCGTCCGAGCCATCCCGCTTTAACATATTGCCGCAACAGCGGACAAGGACGGTATTTGGGGTCACCATAACCGTTATATAGAACTTCTAAAATAGCAAGAACTGTATCAAGTCCAATTAAGTCAGCCAGGGCCAGAGGACCCATCGGATGATTCATACCAAGTTTCATAATGGTATCGATTCCCTCTACCGATGCTACCCCTTCATAGAGGCACCAAATAGCTTCATTAATCATTACCTGCAAAACTCTATTGGACACGAAACCAGGAACATCTTTACATTCTACCGGCACTTTATCCATTTTGCGGCTAAGTTCCTCAATTACCTGATAAACCTCATCGGAGGTTTGCAAACCGCGAATTATTTCCACCAATTTCATCAATGGTACGGGATTCATAAAATGCATGCCGATAACCCGTTCAGGACGCTTGGTTGTTGCCGCAATTTCGGTAATCGGCAAAGACGAGGTGTTGGTAGCCAAAATCGCATGAGGTGGGGCAATTTGATCCAGTTCAGCAAAGATTTTAGCCTTAACTTCCATTTTTTCCACAACCGCCTCAATTACCAAATCACAATCGGCAGCATTTTTTAAGCTATCGGAAGGCTTAATTCTTCCTAAAATTTCATTTTTTTCTGCTTCAGTTATTTTCCCTTTTTCAACAAACTTAGCAAGGCTCTTTTTTATCGTTTCTAACCCTTTATTCACAATATCAAGATTTAAATCATGTAATACCGTTTCAAAACCCGCTTGCGCTGCAACCTGGGCTATCCCACTGCCCATTTGTCCGGCCCCAACAACCATAATTTTTTTAATATCCATTTAAATCCCTCCTATTCCACTTTAATCAACATGGCATCCCCTTGGGCCGCTCCGCTGCAAATGGCAGCTATTCCTGTTCCCCCACCCCGACGTCTTAACTCATAAATCAGGGTCATTAAAATACGGGCCCCGCTTGCACCGATGGGATGACCAAAAGCTACAGCTCCACCGTTAACATTAACTTTTTCAAGGTTATACCCGGCAATTTTTTGACTGACCAAAACTACCGCCGCAAAAGCTTCATTAACTTCTAAAAGATCTATTTGTTCAATTTTCATTCCTTTCTTCGCTAAAAGCTTGTTAATCGCCTGTCCCGGTGCAGTTGCAATATATTTGGCATCTAAAGCTACTTCGGCATGGTTAAGGTAAGTCGCCAGAGGTTTAATTCCAAGTTCCCGGGCTTTTTCTCTACTCATTAGGACCAAAGCTCCTGCTCCATCATTTACACCGGGAGCATTTCCGGCAGTAACGGTCCCGTTGGCATCAAAAACCGGCGGAAGTTTAGAAAGAGCTTCAATCGTTGTATTGGGACGCGGCTGTTCATCTTTTTCAATGACAACAACCTCTCCTTTTTTCCCGGGTACCTCAACTTTGACAATTTCATCGTTCAGCCGTCCTTTTTCCATTGCTTCTTTAGCCCTCATTTGACTAATATATGCCCATTCATCCTGAGCTTGCCGGGAAATACCATATTCCTTGGCAACTTCCGAGCCGTGAACCGCCATGTGCCGGTCATAAAAAGCACACCAGAGACCATCATGCACCATTAAATCTATAGCTTCAAAATTAAACATTCTCTGTCCCCAGCGGGCACTGGGCAATATATATGGGGCATTACTCATGCTTTCCATTCCGCCTGCAACTGCCACGTCAATTTCGCCTAAAGCAATCATCTTTGCCGCCATAGCTACCGCGATTAAACCGCTGGCACATACTTTATTTACCGTTACTGACGGAACTTCCCAGGGTAGACCCGCTTTTCTTGCCGCCTGCCGGGAAGGTATTTGACCCGCTCCTCCCTGTAAAACCTGACCCATGTAAACATAGTCAAACTCTTCCGGACTTACTCCGCTTCTCTCTACCGCTGCCTTGATAGCTATTGCCCCCAGGTCAACCGCTTTTAAAGCCGAAAGTCCTCCACCAAACTTCCCAAAGGGTGTTCGGGCCGCACTTACAATAACTACTTCTCTCATTTTCTCCCCTCCTCAAACTCCCAATGATTAAAAATACAAAAAATTCCGTTTTTTCTCTTTCTAATCCACCACCCCTCGTAAAAGAGTAAAGCGAAAACCATATTATTTTAAATACGTAACTTAAGATAAAATTCCTGCTGGTTTGACTAAATATTTTTTATATTGTTAATTTTTGAAATTGTTTGTGTATTTTAATCTACTCGTTATTTTGCTTAATTATACCGTAGCAAAACAGTTGAAAAACATCATCGCTAAGTTTAGCCAGACTATAACGGCGGGACGATAATAACCAGGAAGAAACTGTTTCATCCAAAGTTCCGAAAATCATCCGCCGAATGACCTTTGTAGAAATATCTTTACGAAAAATTCCCTGTTCTTTTCCTTCTTCTATGACACTTTCAATAATATAAAAATAATCCTTTAATAACTCCGACAATTTTTGCCGCAAATCTCTATCAGCCTGACGTAATTCAATCTGGGTAACCTGGGCAAAATTGCGGTCCTTTTCGGAGTTCTCCAAGTGCATAGTTATAAGTTTTTTTAGTTTATCAAGTGGCGTTTTAGCAGCAGCTATCTCGACTTTTAAGTTAGAAATAAACTCCCCATATCTCTTTTGAAAAAGGGATAAAAGTAAATCCTGTTTATTTTTAAAATAAAGATAAATTGTTCCTTCAGCTACGTTAGCTTCCCGTGCTATTTTTGAAATTTGGGCTTTATGATAGCCAACTTCCCCGATGATTTTTGCAGCAGCATCTAAGATAGCTTCATATTTATCTATGCTCTTTTTGGCCATATTACCCTCCGTTTTTTCTTTAAATTATAACACAATAATTTAAAAAAGTGAATGAGTATTCATTCAGAATTTAAGATTTTTTTCATAATTTTTAAAAGTTTTAAGATCTAAAACAAAATTAGGACTGCCAGCTTGTTATTTTTGAGGAGCTTTTCTCCTCCGGCTAAAAAATAGGCACTTACCGGCAATCGGTAAGTGCCTAAGAACAAGGCGGGAGCGGTTACTCCCGCAATTATTAAATGGGAGAGGAGAAAATAAGCTAAGCTTTATAGCCAAGGTTATCAATAATAACCTCTGCTACCTCCCGGGCTAACTTAATTGTATTAACCGGCGGAAGTTTCGCAAACTTTCTAACCACCGCCAGATAAGTTCTCTGCTCATCTCCTTCGGAAACATACGCCAGGAGGTCTTTAGCAAGTTTTTCAATTTTAGCAAAGCTCTCAGCCACAAAGATCTTAACATACTTTTCCTGCAATTCAGATCCGGTCTTTACAGCCCTTAAATAAGAGCTTTCCATAGCATAAATTTCAATTGCCATATCAGCTATCATTCCCAGAACTTCCTGTTCTTGTTCAATTTTCTCCTTAAATTTCTGAACTGCCAGCCCTGCAGCCATTAAAGCTAACTTTTTAGCCCGGCTAATTGCTTCTTTTTCCCGGTTAAGTCCTGACACATCTTCCACCGGCGGCAGTGGAGCTACAATTTCACCCATCAACTTCTGGACAGCAGCCAGAAGCGGAAGCTGACCCTTTTGGGCTTTTCGCAGTAACTGGGCCGGAATAATTAGCCTGTTAATTTCATTGGTACCCTCAAAAATCCGGTTAATTCTTGCATCCCGGTACATTCTTTCCGCCGGATATTCCTGGGTATAGCCGTAACCGCCAAAAATTTGAACGGTCTCATCCACTACAAAATCTAAAGCTTCGGAAGCAAACACTTTGTTTATAGAATACTCAATAGCATATTCCTCAATGCCTTTAGCCACTTCAGCACCGGATTTGCCTTTAACATCACCTAAAATCTTATCCATCATTCCGGCAGTGCGATAAACCATACTTTCTGCAGCAAAAGTATAAGCTGCCATTCTGCCGATTTTGTTCTTAATTAAACCAAAGTTGGCAATGGGTTGACCAAATTGACTTCTTTCGTTGGCATACTTAACAGCAGTACTTAAGGCTAATTTGCAGGAGCCAGCACATCCAGCTCCAAGCTTAAACCGCCCGATATTTAAAATGTTAAAAGCAATTACATGACCTTTACCAACTTCGCCCAAAACGTTTTCCACCGGAACTTTGACATCTTCTAAAATAACCTGCCGGGTAGAAGACCCTTTAATACCCATCTTCTTTTCTTCCGGTCCGAAAGATACCCCGGGAAAATCCCGTTCCACGATAAAAGCTGTAAACTTATCTCCATCAACTTTGGCATAAACAATAAATACGTCTGCAAAGCCCGCATTGGTTATAAACTGTTTGGTACCGTTCAAAATGTAATATTTCCCATCTTCACTTAACACAGCTTTAGTTTTTGCTGCCAGAGCATCGGAACCGGAACCAGGCTCGGTTAAACAGTAAGCTGCAAGTTTTTCACCGCTGGCAAGTCCGGGTAAGTACTTTTTCTTCTGTTCCTCAGTACCGAAATATACAATTGGTAAAGTACCTATACCGGTATGTGCCCCATGCGCTGTGGCAAAGCTACCCTGGCCAGAAACATTTTCTGTAACAATAACAGTACTTACTTTGTCCAGTTCCATACCACCATATGCTTCGGGAATATCTACCGACAAAAGTCCTAATTCCCCGGCTTTACGCAATAATGCTGGAACTACACCTTCAACTTGATTTTCTATTTCTTCACTTTTTGGCAATACTTCATTGTTAATAAAATCTTTAACCATTTTTGCCATCATGCGGTGCTCTTCGGTAAAATCTTCCGGTGTAAAAATCGATTGAGGCTCAGCATCTTTAATTAAAAATTCGCCACCTTTTAAAACTTCAGACATTATAAACCCCTCCCGTTTGAATTAAATTAATTCAAAGACTCCGGCAGCTCCCATACCGCCACCGATACACATTGAAACCACACCGTATTTTGCTCTACGCCGCTGCATTTCCGAAAGAAGAGTTGCCGTCAGTTTAGCACCGGTACAGCCCAGCGGGTGACCGAGGGCAATAGCACCGCCGTTGGGATTAACTTTTGCAGGATCAATTTCTAAAGTTTTTATTACAGCCAGTGCTTGAGCCGCAAAAGCTTCATTTAACTCAAATACGTCGACCTGATCTAAGGTAATCCCGGCTAATTTTAAGGCTTTAGGTATAGCTACCACAGGACCAATACCCATAATTTCCGGCTCCACTCCGCCTACGGCAAAGGAGCGAAATACAGCAATTGGTTTTAAGCCAAGCTCTTCGGCTTTTTCCGCCGACATTAATAAGGCTGCAGCAGCACCGTCACTGGTTTGCGAAGAATTCCCTGCAGTAACCGTACCACCCTGCCGAAAAACCGGCTTTAACCGGGCCAGAGCCTCAAGGGTAGTATCAAAGCGCGGACCTTCATCTACTTCAAACATTTCGGTTTTTTCAATAACTTTCTTACCGTCAAAGATTTTTTCAACTACCGGTACCGGAACAATTTCATCTTTAAATTTACCGCCCAATATTGCTTCCTTTGCTTTCATGTGACTTTTATAGGCAAACTCGTCCTGTTCTTCCCGGGAAATATTATAGCGAGAAGCCACATTTTCAGCAGTAAGACCCATGCTGAGATAAGCATCGGGCATTACATTCATTAATTCCGGGTTGGGCAAAAGGTCATTTCCGCCCATCGGTACCATACTCATACTTTCGATACCGCCAGCTATTACCACATCGCTCATTCCGGTCATAATCTTCATTGCCGCATCGGCAATGGCATTTAAACCGGAAGAGCAAAAGCGGTTAACAGTAACACCGGGAACTGAGTAGGGCAAACCAGCTCTTAAAGCAACCACCCGTCCTAAATTCATCCCCTGTTCCGCTTCGGGAAAAGCACAACCAATGATAACATCTTCAATAATCTCCGGGTTAATTCCCGTCTGGTTGATAATTTCCTTTATAACCAATGCTCCCAGATCCTCCGGGCGAGTATTTCTTAGTTTTCCCCTGGGAGCTTTTCCTACCGGAGTTCTTAATGCTTTTACAATTACCGCTTCACGCATAGCATCACCTCCTAATTTCTAAGCGGTTTATTTTTAAGAAGCATATGGCGAATCCGTTCCTGTGTTTTCCGTTCGCCGGCTAAACTTAAAAACGCTTCCCTTTCCAAATCTAAGAGATACTGTTCAGTTACATAGGTTCCCGGATGGACATTTCCACCGGTTAAAACATAGGCAATCTTCTTGGCAATATGAGCATCGTATTCAGTAATGAAATTGCCTTCTTTCATATTGTGAATAACCGAAGCTAAAGCTGCATAACCGGAGGTACCTAAAACTTTTACGGGCTTGGGAACCGGCGGACGGTAACCCATCTTCGACATATAAAGAACCCGTTCTTTGGCATCATGAATGAGATAATCCCGATTCATCGTGACACCATCACAGGGTCTCAAGAAGCCGAGTTTTTTTGCTTCCTGACCGCTGGTAGATACGCGTGCGGTTGCCGCCAGTTCAAAAGCTCTAAAGATAAACGGCTTGTAATCTACCGCTCCGGCTACTCTCCAGCCACCGGTATCGCTGGCGTATTCGGTCATGCGGTAGACCAACTCTTTAAGTCCGCCGCCAGCTGGTACCAGGCCTACTCCCACTTCAACTAAGCCCATGTACGTTTCCGCTGCCGCCTGAATACCATCGGAAGCCAAACAAACCTCGCAGCCACCACCCACAGTCATCCCAAAAGGTGCAGCTACCACCGGTTTGTCGCAGTACTTCAACGTTAAGAGGCTGTCCTGGAAGGTCTTTACCATGTAATCTAATTCATCCCAATCTTCATCTTCAATGGTCATGAGAATTAAAGCCAGGTTAGCACCCACGGAAAAGTTTTTGCCATCATTGCCAATAACCAGACCCCGCCAGTTCCTGCTGACCTCTTCGGTAGCTCTTCTAATCATGGAAAGTATGTCATCACCAATAGCGTTGCTTTTGGAATGGAATTCCAAGAGAGCCACATCATCCCCGATATCAATTAACGACGCTCCCTGATTTTCAAAAATAACTTTATTTTGAGCTTTTAAGTCCTTAATCACATAAAATTCTTTCGGCAGCTCAACTGGCTTATAATCTTCGGTAGCAAGATCAAAGTAGTAAGTCACGCCCTTTTCATATTTGTAGAAACTCTTGTACCCTTTTGCCAGGAGCTTTTCCACAATCGGCGGAATTACTTCTCCTTCTTCCCTCATTCGGGCTACAGTTTTTTCTACCCCAATAGCATCCCAGGTTTCAAAGGGACCCAACTGCCAGTTAAAGCCCCAGCGCATGGCCCGGTCGATATTAACAATATCATCGGCAATTTCGGGAATCTTAGATGCAGCATACAGCAGGGTCTTTTTCATTATTCTCCAGACCAGAGCGGCCCCTTCATCTTTTCCAGAAATTAAGGTTTGCAGTTTGGCTTTTAACCCTTCCGCTGCTTTAGCCGCTTCTAACGATGGGTAATTAACTTTTTCCTGGGGCTTGTATTGGAGAGTTTTGACATCCAGGCTTAAGATTTCTTTACCTTCCTCGGTTTTAACTTTTTTGTAAAATCCCTGACCGGTCTTATCCCCTAAAAGCTTATTGGCAACCATTTTTTCTAAGAATTCCGGCACCCGGAAAAGTTCTTTTTCCGCAGGATCGGTAACATTATCATAAACGTTTTTTGCTACGTGAACTAATGTATCTAATCCAACCAAATCAGCGGTACGGAAAGTTGCACTCTTCGGACGGCCCATGACAGGACCGGTAAGAGCATCGATTGCTTCTACAGTATAGCCTTCTTCTAAAGCTTTCATTATTTGTAAAATCCCGTAGACTCCAATGCGGTTACCGATAAAGTTCGGAGTATCCTTGGCAAAAACAATACCTTTGCCCAGTACCCGTTCGCCAAATTTAGCCATGAAATCCACTATTTCCGGTTTGGTCTCATTTCCCGGGATGATTTCTAATAGCTTCATGTAACGAGGAGGGTTAAAGAAGTGCGTTCCCAGGAACCGTTCCCGGAACTCTTTGGGCATGTGTTCAACCATTTTGTTAACGGAAATTCCGGAAGTATTGGTACTGATGATTGCCGTCGGCTTTAAATAGGGAGCAATCTTGGTAAATAAATTTTTCTTAATCTCAAGGTTTTCTACCACAACCTCGATAACCCAATCACAGTCCTTTAACAGGTGTAAATCATCTTCTAAATTACCAATAGTAATTAAATCAGCATTTTCCGGTACGGCAAAAGCTGCCGGGGATGCTTTTTTCGCCGCTTCCAATCCCCCTTTAACAATCCGGTACCGAACCTCAGGACTTTCTAAAGTAAGTCCCTTTTTTTCCTCTTCGGGGGTCAAGTTAAAAGGTACGATGTCCAACAAAACCACCGGGATACCGGCATTGGTTAAAAGTGCGGCAATACCGCTTCCCATTATCCCGGAACCTATAACCCCTACTTTGTTAATCTTGTACACCCTCATCCCTCCTTGAGTTAAAATATGAATGAATACTCATTCATTATGCTGGTAAAAAAAGAAAACCTTCTTACTTTGTAATTATATTCTTAATTGCCGCAAAATTCAATATATTGTCCTAAAATTATTCTAAATCTTTCAGATCTCCTTTTGCCACATAAATAATCGCCCATTTGCTTTCCTCACTATCCCGCCAGAGTTCAAATAGGAAGTTTTCCCCTTCCAGATTTACCTGCACCCAGCTGGTATTTTTACTTTCAGACACAGCGGTAACTTCAAAGTTTATCTTCTTATTCTTCATTATATCTTCAAATTTTTTAAAACTTTCATCTCCGGAGAAGTAAATCTGGGCAACTTTTTTCTTACCCTTTTTGAAGTTTTCTAAAGCTTTTTTTACCACCTCTTTACTATCTTCAGGGTAATTTTTTATGGCTTCTTCAAGTTGAGCTTTACCTGAAAGCTTGCTGGCTATTTTATCTAAAATCTGGATATCCGGAAGCTTATTACCCAGACTCTCAAAAGGTGTACCTTCTAAAATGGTGCATCCCGAAAGATATGTACTTAAGATAAGTAAAACTAATAGTTTAAGTATATTTTTCATTTAACTCCCTCCAAAAGGTTAAAAGCCGGGGTGCCAGAAGCTGGCACCCCGAAAAGTTCAATTTATCACTTTAAGTTATTTAAATCATATCTGTAATGTTCTGTAGCATCATCAGTATAGGTTGCATCGCCAACTGTGTAGCTAAAGACGTGAGCAGCAGTTGGGAGATACTTGTAAGCATCCGCCGGCGGAGTGCCCACAGCGCTGTCGTGGCAGCTCTGGCAGAGAGCGGTGTAGCTTGTAGCCTTAATCTGCTGGCCTTTGGCATTTTCTTTGTGCGGATCGTGGCAGGTAGTACAGCTCATCGCACCTACACCAAAGTGCTTGCTCTTGTAATAAAAACCATTATGGCCAGCAATATTTTTACCAGGACCATGGCAGGAACCGCAGGACATTGCATAATTGTCGGTATTATAGCCAATCATTGTGGTAATATCGGTAATATCTTTCCATCGTAAATCCTGACCAACCTGGAGATAGTAGGGTAAGTTCTTCCATCCAGTGATGTTCCTGGAGCTTGGAGATTTGACGTGGAATTCTCCAGGTCCGTGGCAGGATTCACAGCCAATACCTACTTCAATTACACCTCTATTGTTTGAACCTTTTCCTCCGTTTTCAAGTAAGCTCTTTAAAGTAGTAGAACCTTGAGAATTATTCACAACATAATTTCCGATGTTTTTCTTGGTTCCAACCCCACCCAGGCTGTTGTTAATGGAGGAAGTATTCTTCCAGGTGACGTTGTTAACAATATGGCAGTTACCGCAATTATATTTTGAGTCATTTTTCTCTTTCTTATTGTTTATAGTTCTATAGAGTTCAGAAGGATCGTTGGTGTTAGGAGTTAATAGATAAAAGTCGGTACTCAAATCTTTTCCAACAATATAGATTTTCGTCGGATCACTTGTATCATAATTTTCTCCAACTGTTGTTTTAATATAATTTGCAATATCATTGTTTAAATACCAGCTATAAATTTCTGCAACCGAAGTAAGCGGCCGGATGATATTGGCATGCCAGGTTTCTTTCCAGCCTTCGTATTCCGCTTTATGGCACTCAGCGCAGGCTTTAGAGCCTACATACTTGGCGTTAGCTTGAGAAGTACCATCGCTAACTCCTGGGATTGGAGTTACTGCATTGGAAGCACCAGCATTGGCAGCATAACCTTCGCTAGCAGGGCCTTTCCGGTGGCAGGTTTCACAGGTACCCATATTGGGTGCCCGCTTTAACGCTGAAGAACCGGCAATCTCATCAATTACCTGACCGGACCAGTAATCATTGGTTAGTGTTCTTGTCCAGAAATCTTTGGAAGTACCGTGAGCATAATGACAGGTGAGACAGGTCATGACATCGCCGTCACTCCGCTTTTCGTAGACCATGTTGGTTAAAGGCAAGAAGGCTTTAAACTCGTCAACCTTAAAGCCAACCTGGTGCCGGTATGCTTCCGTATACTGACCGGTTAACTTATCCGAAGAACCGGTACTGGTAGCTATATTTCCGGTATCGGTATTGTAATCGGTGTGACAGGCACCGCAGAATTGATTGATTCCGTAAGTGTGCTGGACGAACTCGCTGGATTTTAGGTAGTCTTTTACTTCCATTTTGACCTTCAAAGCGGGATAGAAGTAAGCGTACACCACCGTCACGCTTCCATTTTCCTGGAGTAATTTAATCTTGGTTTCGCCGCTGGTACCATCTAAAATATAGTCCACGCCTTCAGTTTTCAACTGCCCATTTACCCAAACCTGAGTCCCTTTGTTATATGGATAGCTTCTGACCCACTGGAATTTTTGGGCGTTTTCATAATACCCTGTTACTTCATTATAGATATACTCTACATTTGACTTATAGTTAAGGTAACTGTAAGCATTAACGTTGGGGTTTAAGATTCGGGCATTACCACCTAAACCGTGGGGGCTGTGGCAGGATTCGCAACCAAAGGTGATGTCCCAGGCAGTTGCATTAGCTTTGTCCGGAGTATTGTTGATTTCATAATTACCGGTAGTGTTTCCGCCTGGAGCTGCAAAAATTTGGACAGAACCGACCACATTGTGGCGAGATAGCGAAGATTCAGCACCGGTACCAAACATACCACCAAAGGTAGCTTTCCCGGTGCTGGCAATGTAACCCTCTTCCACGTTATAAGTAGTTCCAATAGTACCGTCATGGCAGGCCATACAGGTATCATATACTGTTCCCCACTGCAAAAGGGTTTGGCCTACTGCGGTGTGGGTAGCATGGCAGGCTGCACAGGCGTCGGTATTTTTGGAGTAGTTGCTGTGAATGCGGTAACTGGCAGGATTTTGTTCATTGGGGAGGTAAATTTCATTGGGATAATAAGTTGTACCATCATAGGTAAATTTCTTTACGGTAGCTTCATACTGACCTATGCCGTCTTTATAGACGCTGGAATAAACGTTATTTGTAATAGTAGAATCCGTTTTATCATACGGCACCAGCACCTGAGCGGCATAAGCCGTGGCGGTAAAAATAATTAGCATTAATACCGCCAGGATTAAAACAAGCCCTTTTCTCATGGTAAACCTCCTTGTTTTTATTACTACCCCAAGAAACCCGCTTCCTCTTCTCCTCTCCCCCCTTTCCGGAAGTAGACTGGGTCCCTCTGGGGCGGAATGTACCTCCTTGTGTAACTTTTCTCTTTTTAAACCCACTAATATATTTACGCCAATTGTAAATATTTTCCTCCTATTATTAAAAAAAATTTTAGTAAAACTATATTTAAAAAAACGACAAAACCCCTCACATCTTTTGACATGAGGGGAATAAAATAAACTATTTATTTGTATTTTCGCCACGCAATACCTTTTTCATTATTTTTCCGGTAGCATTTTTCGGGAGCTCCGGCAAAACCTCTACATAACGCGGAATTTTATAAGCAGCAAGTTTATCTCTTAAAAATTCGGAAAGTTCTTTGCGGGTAAGATTATTATACCCTTCTTTCAAGGTTATAAAAGCTTTTACCGCTTCTCCCCGCACTCCATCCGGAACTCCCACCACCGCCACTTCCCTGACTGCAGGGTGATCAAGTATCGCCCTTTCCACTTCTGTAGGATAAACATTAAAGCCGCTTACTATTATTAAATCTTTTTTCCTATCCACAATATAGAGATATCCCTGTTCATCCTTTTTGCCCAGGTCACCGGTCAAAAGACCGCCATTTACCAGGACTTTTGCCGTTTCCTCGGGTTTATTATAATAGCCTTTCATGACGTTTTTACCAAAAACCATTAACTCGCCAACTTCTCCAGGAGGAAGCTCATTTAAGTTTTCATCTACTATTTTTACCTCCATCCCCGGCAGCACTTTGCCGATAGAGCCGGGAATTCGAGGCCCCCTTCTTGGGTTCAATGTAACAATTGGAGATGCTTCGGTTAGCCCGTAGCCTTCGACAAGGGGAACCCCAAATTTTTCCTCAAAGGCATAAAAAAATTGCGGAGGCAGAGATGAGCCGCCTGATACGGCCAAATGTACTGAATTAAAGGCTTCCCGGGGTAAATATTCAAGAAGGTACACAAACATCGAAGGTACACCCAGAAAAATCGTAATTTTTTCCGCTACCAGTACTTTCCCGATCTCCCGGGGATTAAAACCATCTTCAATGGTACAGGTTGCACCGGTATAAAGGGGTGCCAGTAAACAGGCGGTCCAAGCAAAAGAATGGAATAAAGGCAATACCGCCAGGTAGTTATCATTTTCATCAACTTCCGCAAAGCGCGTAACCGAATCGGTATCAAAAATTAAATTTTCGTGGGTAAGCATGGCACCCTTGGGAAAGCCGGTAGTGCCGGAAGTATACAGTATGGTACAAACATCATTATATGTTGGTTCAATAAACTTTGCCTCCAAATTCATTATTTCCGAAGTCAAAGCTTCATTTAACACTATTACCATTTCTTCGGGTAACGGAAAACGCTCCTTTAATGTAAGCCAAATTTTTTCCTGAATTGCAACAAAACGGGCCTGAGCGTCACCAAAAATATATCTAATCTCTTCCGGAGCTAAACCCATGTTTACCGGTATGATAATACCCCCGGCTTTGACTACACCAAAATAAGTATAGACAAATTCCGGAGAATTACCTGAGACTAAGAGAACTTTATCTCCCGGCTTTAATCCTTTTTGCTGCCAAAAAACTGCATACTTTTCAATAATTTTCGCCATTTCCCGATAGGTTACTTTCCTTCCCCGAAAACTTAAAGCCGGATGCTCTGGACGAAAATTATTTTTAAAAATTTCGTGTAGATACATTACTTTGCCTCCTTAGAATTGGATTTACATTATTTTTAAACGGGTAATCCCATCGCCAATAAATTTTGCTCCCAAAACAACTAAAAAAATGCCACAGATAAATATTATAAAAAGATAAGCCGTTTGTTTAAGATGTTTTCGACCGCGGGCAATCAAGTACGAAATAAAACCATACCAGCTAAAATCCGCGAGCAAGTGACCAAGTAAAAAGGCACCTACTCCAAAAACTCCAACAATCAGGGACCTGGTTAAATAGCTTAAACCAATTGTCGCCCACCAAAGGGACCAGTAGGGATTTGCCAAAGAAACCAAGGCCCCATTAAGCATTAACCGACCCGGCTTTTGGGGTATTGAAGCACTTCCGGTTAAATCAAGGGAAATTTTTTTATAACCGGCATCTCTGGTCATGGTAAACCCAAAATAAATAAGCATCACTCCGCCCAATAGTCCAATGGCTCCAGAGACGTAAGAATTTGTAAGGATTTTCCCCAAACCCAAAAGTATTACCACCACAAGCGCAGTCTCTAATAGCGCATGTCCCAGGATTAAAAGCGGGCCTGCCCAAAATCCCCGCCGTAAACTCTCGTTGATATTTACCGTTAGAAGCGGGCCCGGCATCATCGCCCCGGAAAAGCCAACAATAAACGCCGTAACAAACAGACCAAATACTTCCACCTCTTTTCCCCCTGTCTCTTAACATTAAATTTAATATTTATTATATTCTATATCTTATAAAAAACAGAGTTTTTCCGTCAAATCGTTTTTAAAAAACAAAAAAACCTGCATTGCTGCAGGCTTTTCTTTCAAGTGGTGCCGGAGACCGGAATCGAACCGGTACGGGCCTTTAAGGGCCCCCGGGATTTTAAGTCCCGTGCGTCTGCCAGTTCCGCCACCCCGGCGAATTTATAAAAAATTATTTGATTGTTTTCATTGTGGAGGCGGCACCCGGATTCGAACCGGGGAATAAAGGTTTTGCAGACCTCTGCCTTACCACTTGGCTATGCCGCCAGGTTAGATAAATAATGGAGCGGAAGACGGGATTCGAACCCGCGACCCTCGCCTTGGCAAGGCGATGCTCTACCCCTGAGCCACTTCCGCCCGTTTTTTAATGGTGCCACGGGACGGAATCGAACCGCCGACACGAGGATTTTCAGTCCTCTGCTCTACCAACTGAGCTACCGTGGCAAGCTTTATGGCGGAGCTGACGGGATTCGAACCCGCGATCTCCTGCGTGACAGGCAGGCATGTTAGGCCCCTACACCACAGCTCCGCATCTTTATCTGCCTGTCGGCCCAACCGACATTTATTATAATACATGACATTTACTTAGAAGTCAACTACTTTTTTTGAGTTTTTTATTTTTTCAATGTTTTGATATTACCTGGTAATATTAAAAGATAACAATGCCCGGCGCAAAATTTTGGCCGCCAAGAGCGATGTACGTTCCGAAGGATCATAGACGGGCAATACTTCAACTAAATCCATGCCAACAATATTTAAAGAACTAAGTTTTACAATGGCTTCCATTATCTCAATGCTGGTAGCTCCCCCCGGTTCCGGGGTTCCGGTTCCCGGGGCAAAGGCCGGATCTACCACATCAATATCCAGGGAAATAAACACCGGCTTTTGCCCAAGTTTTTCCAACGCTTTTTCTACGCCCGCCAATACGTTTTGGCCAAGATAGTTTGATTTTTTTGTAATAAACTCCTTTTCCTCTTGGGTACCGGAACGGATACCGATATGATAAATGTTTTGCGGCCCAATAATTTCCGCTACACGCCGCATAACCGTTGCATGGGAAAGTTTTTCTCCCTGATAATGATCCCGCAAATCCGCATGAGCGTCAAAGTGAACTACAGCTAAATCGGGATACTTTTCGGCAAATTCCAGGATCACCGGATAAGTAATTAAATGTTCGCCACCGATAATTAGCGGAATTTTACCGTCACTCAACACTTTTTTCGTTACTGTCCGGATGCTGGTAAAGCTTTCTTCAATCCTGCCCAAAGTAAGCGCTACATCTCCCATATCGTAAAAGTTTACGTCATTAAGACTTTTTTCCAAATCCCAGTCATACTCCTCTAAACCAAAGGAAACCTGACGGATATGCTGGGGAGCCATGCGGGCACCTGGCCGAAAACTGACGGTAAAATCCATAGGAATACCAAATAAAACAAAGGCAGCACCTTCATAATTGTCGGAACTGCCCATAAAACCAGTAAATTTTTCAACAGGAAGCATTATCTCACCTTCTATTTGATTATCTCGGCAATAAAGTTTGGCAGCATAAAAGCCCCAAAGTGAACCTCAGCATTATAGTATTTATTGCTCGGATCAACAAATATATCTTCTTTTTTTACCGCCAGCGGGTCGTATTTCTTCGAACCTAAAGTAAAAGTCCAAACTCCGCTGGGGTAGGTGGGAACAGTAGCAAAGTAAAGCCTGGTAATGGGAAAATTCTTTCCTATTCTTGTAAAAGAATTTTTAATTATATCTCGATTGAAAAAAGGGGATTCGGTCTGGGCCACCATAATCCCGTCATCTTTTAAGCTCTCATAAACATTTTTATAAAAATCTTCACTAAAAAGTTCAACCGCCGGTCCTACCGGTTCGGTTGAATCAATGATTATGACATCATATTCCCCTTTATGTTCTTTTACATGTTTAATCCCATCTTCGACTCTTACTTCAACTTTAGGGTTCCCCATTAATGCAACGGCAATTTCCGGTAAATACTGCTTACTTACCTCAATTACTCTTTCATCAATTTCCACCAAAACTGCTTTTTTTACCTTGGGATGTTTTACTATTTCCCGAATAGTTCCGCCATCGCCGCCCCCAATTACCATAACCTTTTCAGGGTTGGGATGGGTATTTAAAGCCACGTGGGCAATCATTTCATGATAGACAAACTCATCTACAACCGTGGTTTGAACCATCCCATCTAAAACGAGCATTCGTCCAAACTGCAGAGTTTCAATTACAGCTAACTCCTGGAAAGGTGTTGTTTCCGTGTGCAATGTCCTGGTAATTTTACAGGTAATACCCACATTTGGAGTTTGTTTTTCGGTAAACCAGAGTTCCATCCTTATCCCCCTCTATTAGTACCAGAGCGGTACCGCGGCGAAAGCACAGCCGATTTTTTCAACCCTGTGTTCAGCAGACTTAATTATAGTTTTATTTAAAGCAATGCCCCTCACTTTAAAGGCTTCCTCTAACATTTGGGCAATTCTTTCTTCCGCCTCTTTGGCTGAACATTTACCCGAAAACTCCATAATTACCCCGAAATGATCAGCTTCTGAAATACCCACCCCTACAGCAGCAGCAATTAACTCACCGGGAGTGTCAGAAATTATTGCCCCATAAGCTGTTGGAACTAATGAACCCGGAGGAATCACAAGGTCATTATCCAGTTCGCAATTGGGCGGCAAAATTGAAGATACCCGCAGCAAGTTGACATTCCCAATCCGGGCTTTTAATAAGGCATTGTCAAAAGCATTTAATGCAGTTTCACCTTCCGCAGCGGCGGCTGTCACAAAGTATTTCTTTGGGGTTGGTAACATGTTTTTGCCTCCTTTTTTTAACTTTCCAAATTAAACAATGAATATTATAGCAAAAACCTGAAAAAAATAAACATCTTTTAACATTATTCTTAAAAATTTTTCGTAATGGCTTAATAACCCGTAAATCTGCTCCCGAATTGCCATTAAATGCACAGTTTTAACGCCTTTTCGTAAAACTCCATGCCCCTTGCTTCCATGTTTTGAGCCAGTTTAATAAATTCATTAATCTTAGCCACCATAACCCTCCTGCTTTCCAATTGTATTGTCATAAAAAATTAGGGTACGAACCAGCTCTTCATGACTAAACCCCTGGGGGAAATTTCCCCACTGTTCGCCAGTACGCGGGTCATAATGCTCCGCCATTAATTTTAACGGACTTGCCGATTTTAAAGTCCTTTCCAAAAATTTCTCAGCTTTCTCCAAGCATCCCATTCTTAAATACTGACGGATTAACCAAAACGTACAAAGATAAAAGGGCAAAACTGCTCCTTCAAACCGCAAAACCGCGCCGTGAAAATTAAGCTTTTGCTCAATATACTTTACTGTATTTATCATTCTTTCGTCCATCGCCGGCAGCACACCAAACTCGGTTATTGCCAGAACCGAACTATCAGCAGGAGCATCAGGACCATAATGCTGGAGAAAAGCTTGCTTTTCTTCACTGTATCCCCTAGATAACAGATTTTCTTTTATTTCTCCGGCAGTTTTTAGATATTCCCTGGCCCGGGGATAATCTTTTAATGCCGACGCAATTTTAGCCCCGGCGATCATTCCGGCATAACACATTACCTTGCCAAAAACCCACTGCCGTTTTTTATCCCTAAACTCCCAGATGCCGTGCTCCGGTTTATCCCAGTTGCGGGCGGTAAACTCTAAGGCTTTTTTTATTTTTGGATAGGCTTCCGCCAGAAAGTTCGCATCCCTGGTAAAAAGCCAGTGTTTCCACAAGCCATAAACGATATTCCCTTCATTATCGAGCTGCAGCTGTTCCGCCGCTTTGTTGCCAAAACGAATGGGTTTTTCACCCTCGGGCCCCGATAACTCCGGCAAAATTATTTCGTAGGAACACAATCCTTCAATGGTATATAAGGGGTTTTCAAAGTGATCCGCTTTCTCTAAAAGTTTTAGAGAAAACTCATAAAACTTTCGGGATTCTTGGTGAAATCCCGCCAGATCAAAGGCATAAGCGGTATAAAAACCGTCTCTTAACCAGCAAAAACGGTAGTCCCAATTATCCTCTCCATTGGGGTAGGCTGGGAACGAAGCGGTGGGAGCAGCAATAATAGCTCCCGTTGGTTCATAGGTCAAAAGTTTTAAAACCATTAAACTTCGCTCGTAAAACTCCTGCCAAGAAGCTGGAACATTTTTTAGCTCCTTTTTTGGTAAAAACCAGCGCTCCCAAAATGCCATTACCTCAAAAAGTTCTCTATCGCTTATCTTAACCAAAGCCTGATATGCCTGTTCCAAATTATTACCATAACTTAGCACAATCTGCAACCTGTCGTCGGAAATTTTCCTGAAATCAATAAAAAAACCCACTCCAGGCCCTTGCACCTGCCATTGCTGCTCAGTTTTTTTTACAGCAAACTCTAAGTGATTAAATTTTGTTAATTCTACCTCAACTTCAATTTTAGCCACGTCCCCAAAAACTTCGCGAACCAAGAGATTTTTTCCCCAGGGCATATAATCCACAACTCTATATTCCCCGGAATTAGAAACAATTATTGTTTCTAATACCGCTCCCTTTCCCAAATACCGTTGGTCTTTTGTAAAAGTCTTTTCCCCTAATTTAAGGGTTATTCCCCCTCCAACTTGCGGCGATAGAGCTTTTGCAAATACTGGTAAGCCATCGAACTTAGGCAAGCAGAGCCAGCATATTTTGGCTTCGCTATCTATTAAAGCTGCTGTGATCCCATTACCGATAATTGCCCAACCCTTTTTCTCCATAAACCTCACCCTGCTTTCGCAAGCTTACCAGTAAATTAGTAAGTGGAGTCAGCCAAAGATAAAAAGCGTATAAAATGTAAGCTTTTGGGTTTACCTGTAAAGCCGCTCCTGATAAAATTGCTGCCATATTCCAGGGAATAAGTGGCGCTAAAACTACTGCCGAATCCGCTAAAATTCTTGAAAGTTCGTTAGCATTAGCCTTACGTTTAAACTCATCCCTAAGGGTCATTCCGGGAATCATTATAGCTAAAGCTTGGGTACAGGTCACCATTAAAAGCAATACTGCTAAAATCATTATGCCAAAGGTGAGGGAAAAATATGACTTAATATGAGCTAAAGGTCGAATTAACAAAGTAGTAAATACTCCCGTATTAATTAATATTCCTGCCATTGCTGATGCGACCAAAATAATCGAAACTAAAGATAAATACCTTAGCACGCCACCTCCCGCAAGGGCTTTAAGCCCCTTAGGAGCTTCAAAACCAGTAAATGCCTCTAACAGAAGTTTTTGTATTGGAACCTTTTGATAAACAATTCCCAAAATAAAACTTAAAACTACATTTATAAAAAGGTTAATTTTTATGGAAACTCTAACCAACGCTAAAATAAGGAATAACAAAGGTAAGAGCAACAAAACCGGACTTAAGTAAAAGTTACTTTGTAAAAGTTTTAAATAAGTAGAAGTTATTCCCGCTTCTTTAGTTGGACTTAACATGCCGAAAACAAAGTAAAGAAAAATTGTAAGTACAAAAGGAAGGTAAGTAGTTTTTAACATAAGTTTTAGATTATCCTCAACCTTGGTGCCGGTAACTTCAGCCGTCAAATAAAGGCTGGTAGAAACCGGCGATATCCGGTCACCAAAAAATGCTCCAGCAACCACCGCACCGGCTATCATTTCCGGAGGCAAGTTAAGCCCCCGGCCAATTCCCATCAATACAACTCCTAAAGTACTAATGGTTCCAAGGGAAGTACCGATAACTAAAGATAAAAGAACACTTAATAAAAAAACCTCTACCAGGAAAAACTTTGGTTCAACCAACTGTAAACCATAATAAATCATGGTGGCAATGGTACCACCGGCTAACCAAAGAGCAATTAAAGCCCCAAGCAAGGTAAACATTACAATGATCGTCCAAACCGACTTAATTCCTTCTAACGCAGACCGATAAATAAATCGATAATCATAACCATCAATTAAAGCAAAAATTATTGTAAAGAAAAAAGCCAGTACCATCGGGTAAACCGGTGACAGGTTTAACACGGTTATCGCCAAGATTAAAGTAACAACTGCAATAAAAGGCGGTAAAAAAGTGAGTCGGGGTTTAATTGATGCTGTATCCGTCATTTTTAAGCTGCTCCTTGATTTTAAAACCGTTAGAAAATTGGTTAAGAGATATGTAAAAATTTTCTTGGGTAGTAGCAATTTTTAAACCTTCATATTTTCCATCTTTTAACAATATTATATTTTTAATCTCCTTTTTGGGAAAAACCTTTTTTCCTTCCTGACTTTCATAAATTAACATTTCCGGAGTTACCTCAAAAGTTACTGAAAGTTTTTTAAAGTTTTTCCGAGAAACAAGCCAGACCGGAATATTTATGAGATATAAACTAAGCACAATTAAAACAAATGCAGATACCGAAATTAAGCCACTTTTAACCCCTTGAGGGTATAATACCCCGGCTAAAACCAAAGGTGTACCCAGTAATAATATTAACGATGACAAAAGGTATTTATCTATCCTACTCTTATTATCAAACTTCATCCCTATCCCCCTTTAACCTAAATATATCTTACTTCCGTTATCATTCCAACACCAAAAATATCATAACGCAATTTAAAACCTCCCAGAGAGCCAGGGAGGCTAAAGGTATACCTAATAATTTACGCTCAAAGCTTTAATTAACATCGTGGCATAACTTCCCCGGGGAAGGAAAAATTTTAACTGTAATTTTTGTTTTCCCGGGTAAAGTTCATCTTTGACAAGGTTTCCTACATGAAACCCTTCGGGAATTACCACCGCAGGTCTTAAAAACGATTTAAAATAAACCTTACGGATTTTTCGTAAATTAAAATCACCACTTTTCAAGCCTTCCCGTTCCAAGATTTTAAAGTACTCCCGCCGCACTTCCTCGTTGGGGAAGGGAACTTTTTGGGCTGCTGTTGGCAGCATTAAACTTTTTAAATAAGTAAAACTCTTTTTCGGTAGTGTTAAATAAAATAAATAGTCATCTACTACCCCCGGATACGCTCTTAGCTCAATTCCTTGATTTAAGAGGACTTCTTTTAATAAGTTATTGTAAAGGTAACCTTGATAAGCAGCAAAGTAAAGAGAAAGCTGTTCTTTAGGAATTAAATTTATCGCTCCCGCAAAGTTTTTTGGTTCCTTTTCTAATAAACTAAAAATTTCCCGTTCCACTCGAGTTTTAGAAGCTTCAAGACACACGGACCAATTACCCCAGTTAGCCATAAAAAACCTTTTTCTTTCCTTTGCTTCCTTTGATTCTTCGGGATAAATCGAGGTTAAATAAATCTTTAAAGCTCCATTAAGATGACCCAGCAATAATTTTTTTGCAAAAAAGCCTTGTTCTTTATCGTAACTTCCAAAGCGCTGGTCATCAAAGTAATTGGGAAAACCGTACTTTTTAACGTTTTCTCCCCTTTTTATCAGGTCGCGCCCCTCTTCTCCGGAAAGAGCCCGTAATGTTATCTCAAAATGATTTCCCGCAATTAATTCCGGGCTCATTGGCAAATTAAGATAACCCATTAAAGTCAACTTTAAATTTTTTTCCCGGGTCGTTAAATTTTTGGTAGCTCTGACTGTTATGTATTGAAAAGTATGGCCATAGCGGTCCTTCCTTCCGCCATAACCAATTTCCGAAAGTCTTAAACCGTTTTCGGCAGCAATTCTCTGCAAGGCATCTAAAGTATTCCAATAGCGTTTTTCTAAAAGATAAACTTTAAAATCTCCTTCTTTTAAGATTGGTGCCTTGATTTCCTCTTTGACGATAAAATCGTCAGGTTTGACTTTAAGCTTCATCCTGTGACCTCCTGTCTTCTCTCTAATTTTATCATAACCTGGCAATAAACAATTAAAAAATTGCTGTCCAAAGCAAAATTACATTGCAGCTTCCAATTATTGCCGTTAAAAACCATCCCAAAATTAACAGATATTTATTGGCAATATTATTTAAAAACCAGAGGAGCACGATTAAAACAAACGGCAAAACAAAGCTCAAAACCACCTGACTTAAAAGCAAAAGCTCTATTTCACCCAGGCCTTTTAAAAAGAAATACAGCGCCGGGGTTATGATTATCATTTTTCTCGAAAGTGCCGAAAGATTTACGGGTAAAAACTTTTCTAAAAGATTTTGTCCCGCTATCGTACCCGTGAGGGATGAACTAAGGCCGCATAGCACCAGGGCCAATCCAAAGATCAGTGCTGCCCAACCGTTTAACACCGGTTCAAGGGTATGATAGGCAAGCCTCAGGGAATCCACCGCTACTCCACAATCATAGAACATATCTTTGGCCACAACAATCATCGCCGAATTAACCAAAAACGCCAGATTTAACGCAATTAAATTTTCTAAAAAAACCACTGGGAAATCTTTAGTAGTTATTATTCTCTGCTTTAGTTTTTCCGCTATCAAATCACTGTGCAAAAAAAGATTATGAGGCATAACGGTAGCCCCAAGCATACTCAACACTACAAAAAGAAAATCACCATCCAGCTTGACACCTAAATTAATAAGGTTATAAATCTTGGGTTTTAAAATTAACAGCTCCATAAGATAAGTAAAACCTATAGCAGCTAAAAAACCCATAATTAAAAACTCGACTTTGCGATTCCCCTGCCTTTCAAAAAAATAACCACAAACAACAAATACCACGGCGATTATAACGCTTTTTAAAAGATCCAACCCCAGAATTAAACTAAATCCCAGGGCTGCTCCTACGAACTCCGCCACATCGGTAGCCATTGCTCCGGTTACCGCCAACACTCCGTAGAAAGCGACCAGAGGTTTCGGTAATTTTTCCACAATATTTTCCGCCAGGCTTTTTCCGGTCTTTAAAGTTAAATAGGCAACCAACGATTGAAACAAAATAGCTAAAAAATTGCATAACAGCACCGTTATTAACATGATCGAACCATAACGCGAACCTCCAGCAAAGTTTGCCGCCCAGTTTCCCGGATCAATATAACCAATGGAAACTAAAAAAGCCGGTCCCATAAAAGCGGTAAACTTGTAAAAAAACCTACTCCGGGCTTTTATCTCCAAGACCATTGTTCTCCCTCCAGTCGTCTACTATTTTATGACCGGAGGCTAAAAAAGGTTAAAGCCCGGCTTAAAGCCGGGCTATTAGCCTTTTACTTTTTTCTCCCCTTTCCATTCTAAGTTTCTTAGAACAAATTTTTGGATCTTACCTGTAGGGGTTTTGGGTAACGCATCAACAAACTCAATTTTCTTTGGAACCTTAAATCCAGCCATTTTCTCGCGACAATAAGCTATTAATTCTTCGGGAGTAACCGAAGCCCCTTCCCTTAAAACTATAAACGCTTTAGGAACTTCACCCCAGCGCTCATCAGGAGATGCTACCACTGCTACTTCATATACCGCAGGATGGGAATATAAAACGTTTTCAACTTCAACTGAAGAGATATTTTCTCCACCAGAAATGATAATATCCTTGGAGCGATCCATTATTTCAATATACCCGTTAGGATGCATTACTGCTAAATCACCACTGTGGAACCAGCCGCCAGCAAAAGCTTTAGCCGTATCTTCGGGTGCTTTATAATATCCCGCCATCACACCGTTTCCTCGCATAACAATTTCTCCCATGGTTTTGCCATCAGCTGGTACATCATTCATTTCTGCATCCACAACTCTTACTTCACCGGTAGTAACCATAGGTACTCCCTGCCTTGCTTTGTAAATAGCCTTTTCCTCGGCGGATAAATTATCCCACTCGGGATGCCATTCGCACACGGTAAAGGGTCCATACACCTCAGTTAAACCATAGACGTGGACAACCTCAACCCCGAGGCGTTCCATTTTACTAATAATTGTAGGTGAAGGAGCTGCACCAGCAATAAAGGCCCGAATTGGGTGGTTAAATTTTAAACCTTCCGCTTTTTTCGCAGCAGTCATAGCATTAAAAACAACCGGCGCCCCGCAGAAATTAGTTATTTTTTCCTTTTCGATAATTTCCAGGGCTGCTTCCGGTTCAAATTTTCTAAAGCAGTAATGAGTAGCACCTACTGCAGTTACGGCCCAGGTAAAACACCAGCCATTGCAGTGAAACATCGGTAAAATCCAGAGGTATTTAGAATACTGATTTAACCCCATCTCAATTACTTCTGAAAGACTGTTTAAATAAGCCCCCCGATGGGTATACTGTACTCCTTTGGGAAATCCGGTGGTCCCGGAAGTGTAGTTTAAAGTTATAGGCTCAAACTCATCTTCAATAGGTATTGGTAAATCTTCCGGCTCTCCCTCCTGCAAAAATTCTTCATAATCCACCGCCGGAAGTTTAGTTTCCCTGGGAACCTGATTTATCATTACAATCTTTTGCACCGTTTCCAACTGGTCGTAAATAGGTTCAATTAAAGATGCAAGCTCCGAATCCACAATCAAGATTTTACTTTCGGAGTGATTTAAAATATACAGGATTTCATTGGATTTAAGCCGGGTATTAATGCTCACCAATACCCCACGTGCCAGCGGCACCCCATAATGCCCTTCCAAAAAGGGATGAATATTCGGGGCAAGATAGGCTACCTTGTCCCACTTGCCAATACCATATTTTTTCAAAGCAGAGGCCAGGCGATTTACCCTTTCCTTAAACTCCCGGTAGGTAAATCTCCTCTCCCCATCTACAACAGCAGTTTTCTCCGGAAACACATAAGCTGCTCTTTTTAAAAACCAGAGCGGTGTTAAAAGTTGTCGATTAACTTCAATAGCCATAAATACTCCTCCCCCTTTTTTTAAAATATTTTTTGTTTTTTGAATATTTATATTATTTTATATTTTTATTTTTTTGTCAATAAATTCCTTAAGTGTATACAAAAAACCGGTACATTCGTACCGGTTAGAAAATAAACTTCCTTAATATTTGCCTTGCTTCCTTTAAATTTGTAGGTATTCCCAGTTTTCCTTCAAAATCCTCAAAAAGCTTTACCAGTAATGGTGCTTTTAACCCATTTTGTTCTAATAATTGGCGATTGGTTAAGATGCTTTTATCCCCTTCCGCCACCACACGCCCAGCATTCAAAACCACCACGTAATCGGCCCATTCCAGTGCCCAGTCCAGGTCATGGGTGCTGACAATTACCGTTTTCCCCTCATTATTTAACCTGTTTAAAATAGCAGTAATTTCTTCCTGACCTCTTGGGTCAAGATAAGCCATGGGTTCATCTAATACCACAATGTCCGGCTCCATCGCTAAAACTCCCGCAATGGCAGCGCGCTTTTTCTGTCCCAAACTTAAATGATGGGGCGGTCTTTCTCTTAAATCCCACATATCCACGGCTTTCAGAGCTTCCTCAACCCGCCTCAAAATTTCCTTTTTATCAAGTTCAAGATTTTGCGGTCCAAACGCCACATCATCAAAAATGGTAGAAGCAAAAAGCTGGTCATCGGGGTCCTGAAAAACAAGCCCAACCTTTTTTCTAATCTCCCGGATATTTTCCTCATTAATAACTTTTCCGAAAATCTTCACTCGTCCTCTACTTGCGGTATAAAGGCCATTTAAATGCAAAAGTAAAGTTGATTTCCCCGCACCATTATGACCTAAAATAACCGTTTTTGACCTTTCCGGTATAACAAAAGATACTCCATCTAAAGCCTTATTTCCATCGGGATAAAAAAACGTTAAATTTTCTATTTCCACCGCTAAATTCATCCCAATAACCCCCAAATTAACCGCCAGGCAAGCCCATGATATTCAAAATCAAGTAACATTAAAACCCAAAACACTATCAACAAAAAAAACACAACATCCTTCCGCTTTATTCTTTTTTCCTCAAGTACCGGCCACCTGCCATTGAACCCCCGGGCCAGCATTGCCCGGTGAACCCTTTCACCTCTTAAATAAGCTCGATAAAAAAGCATGCCAATAGTCTGGCCCAAAATTTTAAAAGTTCTTTTATGCCATAAATTTTTACCTTCCTGAAAAAGCCGTGCCTTCCTTGCGGTTTGTGCTTTTTTCAACTCCTCGGAAAATAAAGCTAAATAACGTAACATAAACTCGATAGTACCTATGAACTCCTGGGGTAAACGTATCCGTGAAAGAGCCCACAGAAAATCCCGAAAACCAGTGCTTCCAAGCATTAAAGAAATAAACAACCAGATGGTAACAAGCCTAATTCCAATTACCGCTCCTTTTATAAGCCCGGTCTTGGAAAAAACAACCGGACCTAAGGTAAAAGCTACCTCTCCCGGAGTCACAAGCGGTAGCAGGATAAGAAAAATTCCAGCAAAAGCAAAAAAGTACAAAAACCGGGTAAGCAAAAAGTTTAAAGGCAAACGGGCAAGAAGCACCAAGGTAATTGCCAGCCATAAATTAAGAAATAGCGGTATAAAACTTTTTATGATGCTGCTTAAGACAATTAACAAAAAAAAGCCTGTAACTTTAATCCTTGGATCAAGTTTGTTAAAAATGCGACTTTGTTTTTTTATATCTTCCAGGTGCCAGTGACTTTTTTTCATTTTACACCCCTTTTCCATTATGACAAAAAAAAGAAAAATAGCCAATAAGCGAAGCTGCTTACCGGCCGGGAATTTTATCTAAAATGCCAAGGTTTAGATAATTTTACCGGCTTCCAAGCTTTTTTCCAATGAACCAGGCAACCCCAAAAGTCAGCAATGTACCAAAAACTCCGGCTACCCCTGTTGCCAACTTTTCGTTTTTAATACCAGGAAAAACATAATCGGCAGCCGGTGAAACTAAAATCGTCTTGCTCCTTTCTTCCAAACCAAAATCCTTAAGAACTCTATCTAAACCATCCGGATTAGCCGAAGCAAAAGGCGACAATAATAGCGCCAGCAAAAGGGCAGTAACTAAACCAATTAATATTTTATTTTTCATTTATTGCTACCTCCTTTATCCCTTGAAAAAACCCTACACCAAAAATCTTTTCCAGATACGTTACCGCTATTAAAGTAATAAACGCTTCGCCTAAACCAATAAAACTATGCCAGAAAAGCAAAGCCCCGGCAGCAACTTTAAAGGACAGCAACCCTGATAATGAAATTTCAACGGATGCTGCTAAAGCTCCAGCCACCACCGAAAGCCAGCTACCTCCAATTAACCCTAAAGTTTTCCCGGTTTTTCCTGGAATTATTCTCTGCATCAATTGGTAAAACAAATACCCCGTAAAAACTCCTATTACCGCCATGTTAAAGACATTAGCTCCCAGAGCTGTAATGCCGCCATCCGAGAAAAATACCGCCTGAACAAATAATACCGTGGTAAGGGCTAAAACGGCATTCCAGGGACCAAGTAAAGCCGCTGCCAGCATTCCCCCCAGCAAATGACCTGAAGTACCACCAATAATCGGAAAGTTTAGCATTTGTGCGGCAAAGATAAACGCAGAAACCACCCCAAGCATGGGGATTTGCCGCTCTCCTAACTGCCCTTTGCTTTTCTTAAGCGAAAGCCCTACCACTCCTGCTGAAACTCCCGCCGTAATTATCAAAACTTCCGGGCTTAAAATTCCATCAGCAATATGCATAAAATCCCCTCCTGAATGTTTATAAAAACAAAAAGCCACCGAAACCGAGCTTCCTGCTCTCGGCCTTCGTGGCTTTTTTGTCCATTTATAAAATTGTCCTTTTTGTTAACAACAAATCGATGCTAAACCCTTCTGGGTTTGTTTTCTAATGTAAATTATACTACATTTATTCCTTTTTTCCTTCTTAATATAAAAATATTTTTTTCACAAATTACCTTTCCACCAGTACCGCCATACCCATACCACCGCCAACACATAAGGTAGCGATGCCCCGTCTTAAATTCCGCCGTTTTAACTCATAAAGTAAAGTTACTATAATCCGGGCTCCGGTAGCTCCGACCGGGTGCCCAAGACCAATACCACTTCCCTTTACGTTTACCTTATTCCTATCTAACTCTAAAAGCTTTTCACAGGCAAGGTACTGGGCAGCAAATGCTTCATTTAACTCAATTAAGTCAATTTCCGCTAAACTAAGCCCTGTCTTCTTTAAAAGTTTTTGAACCGCCGGCACCGGTCCATATCCCATTAACTCCGGCTCAACTCCCGCCCAGGCATAAGCTCTAATATAACCAAGCGGCTCCATACCATACTGCCTTGCCGTCTTCTCCCGCATCATTAAAACCGCCGCTGCTCCATCATTTAAACCGGAAGAATTCCCTGCGGTAACCGTGCCGTCTTTAACAAAAGTGGGAGGAAGAGCCGCTAATTTTTCTAAGGAAATATCCCGGCGCGGGTGCTCATCGGTCGTCACCAAGACTTTTTCTTTTTTGTTTTTAACTTCCACCGGCACAATTTCCTCGGTAAACCAACCATTATCTATAGCTTCAACGGCAAGTTTATGGCTCCTATATGCAATTTCATCTTGTTCCTCCCGGGAAATATTATATTTACGGGCTAAATTTTCCGCCGTTACCCCCATTAAAATTTTATGCAGCGGATCAGTCAAAAGCTCCCAGAGAGCATCGGTCATCTCCCCGTGGGTAAGCCTCTGCCCCCAACGGGCGGTTTTTAACACAAAGGGAGCCGTACTCATACTTTCCACACCACCGGCAATAATTATGTCGTTATCGCCCAAAGCCAATTCCTGATACGCCGAAACAATCGCCTGCATCCCGGAACTGCACTGACGCTGCACAGTAAAACCGGTGGTTGTGTAGGGCAGTCCAGCCATCAAAGCCGCAGTCCGCCCCAAATTTGGCTCATCGGTATTCATCAGGCAGTTCCCCAGTATAACCTCATCTACTTTTTCCAGCGGAAAGGGTAAATCCCTTATTAACTCCTTATATAACTGTCGCCGCTAAATTACCTGCAGATACATTTTTAAACTGTCCCCCAAAACTCCCGATAGGCGTCCGTTTAGCCCGGACAATCGCCACATCCACCAAAGCCTAATCCCCCTTGTTTTAAATTTATGTCTCTTTTTATGTTAAATGACAATTTTAAATATTTCAACAATTTAGCTGAAAAAAATTAATAAACTTCACTGGTTATAGAAACGGGTATATCTATAGCTACCGGAGAAGTTGGTAATTCCATTTTCATTCCACCATCTTTTCGTTTTTGTATCGGCAAAAGGTAGTATTGATAATGGCTACCCGGAGTAACCTGAGTGTCAGCAAACGAACCTGTGGAGCTCTCCCCAACCATAAAGGTCGAACTATCTTCATTTATTCGGTATATTTGGTAAGTATATCCCGGTTTTGGTTGCCAGCTTAAAACAACCCCTTTGCCTTCAACATACACTGCCGTTAAATTACTGTTTTGGGTTGCAGGATTTGGAGGGGTTTCGGGAGAAATAGACTTAGGTTCTTTCCCCTTGGGGAAAACTTCGTCAACTACCTGTCCAGAAGGAGTTAAAGGCCCAGCAATTAACCCGGTTTTTTCATCGATACTTACCCGCACCAAATTTCCCGGGATGGTAAAAGGCTTTTCCCCGTGCAGTTGTACAAAGTAAGACACTATTTTACGTAAAATCACCGCAGGATACGATCCTCCAGTAACACCCCGTAAATAATGAAAACGGTCGGTTTTATCGTAACCCATCCAAACTGCCACCGAAATATCCGGAGTATAACCTACAATCCACGCGTCTTTGGTACCCTTCTGTCCCGGAGTTTTAAAGGGTACTTCGGTAGTTCCAGTTTTTGCCGCTAAAACACCCCCAAAATTTGCCCTTCTGGCCGTTCCTTTTTTTACGGTGTCAACAAGCACATCAGTAATTAAATAAGCTGTTTCTTCAGAAATCACTCTTTTTTCTTCTAAAGCATTTTTTCTTGGAATCTCATTTCCATCTTTATCAATGATTTTAGTAATGATATGGGGCGTCCTATATATTCCGCCATTGGCAAAAACGGCATAGGCAGCAGCCATCTGCAGTGGTGATGCTCCCCGCTCTAATCCCCCTAAAGCCAGTGACAGGTTTTTATCTTTCGCAGTTAATTCAAAACCAAACCTTTGAGCGTATTCATACCCGGTGTCAACTCCAATCTCATTTAAAAGCTTTACTGCAGGTACATTTAAAGACTCTACCAGTGCTTTTCTTAAAGTTACTCTACCGTGATAAGCACCATCAAAATTTTTGGGTTTATAATCACCAAAAACTACAGGTTCATCAACTATAAAATCAGATGGTAAATACCCCTTTTCAAAAGCCGGAGCATAATCAACAATGGGTTTAAAAGCAGAACCGGGTTGGCGGTACATCATAAAGCTGCGATTAAACCCACCAAATCTTCCATAATTCCGGCCTCCTATTAAGAAAACGATCCCGCCCGTTTCAGGGTCAACTCCCGCAGCAGCCCCTTGAACTAAAATTTCGTCGGTATTTGGTGGAAAATTCTGGGCATTAGCAAAGACTTTTTCCGCATACCTTTGGATTTCCCGGTCAATGGTAGTATAAATTTTATAGCCACCGGTATTTAATTGTTCCCGGGAAAGTCCAAAATCCTCCTCACTTTCCTGTAAAATTTTATCGATAACCGCCGCATACTGATTGCCTTGATTTTGAGCCTTAGGATTAATTTTTATTTCTTCCCTTTTAGCCTTCTCCGCCTCCTCCTGGGTTATATAACCCTGCTCCACCATTTTATCCAGTACAAGATTTTTTCGACTTACCGCTGCATCATAATTTATGGTCGGTGCGTAATAATTTGGTCTCCGGGGTATTCCGGCAAGCATTGCTGCCTCTCCCAGGGTAAGCTTGGAAGCCGGTTTACCAAAATAATTCTGGGCTGCTTCCTCAATACCATAATTTCCATTCCCAAAGTAAATCACATTTAAGTACATTTCCAATATTTCTTTCTTGGTATAAACCCGCTCAAGCTGAATCGCCAAAAGAGCTTCTTTAATTTTCCGGGCAAAAGTTTTTTCCTGAGTTAAATAAACATTACGCACTAATTGCTGGGTAATGGTACTTGCCCCCTGCGCAAGGTCTTGCTTTAAAATATTAACTACAAATGCCCGCAAAATACCCACGATGTCAATACCAAAGTGCTGATAAAAACGAGCATCTTCAATTGCTACAAAAGCCTGAGGAACATATGGAGGTAGTTCATCAATTTTTACATAAGTTCGGCGCTCGCTTCCCGAAATTTGGGTTAAAAAACGACCATTTTTATCATAAATCGCTGAACTTTGCTGTAAATTATAAAGCTTATCAAAATCTTTAGCAGATAGCGTAAAACTCGCACATCCATTAATAAACAAGCTAAATAAAATTAATAATGTTAGCAAGGAAAATTTTTTGCCAAGTACCTTACTCATACCCGTTTCCACCTTTCTCCTGCAATGATTTCTTTTTTAAATATAATAATACATCTTACAACATTTTTCGAACCAGTTTTCTTACTTGTAATTATTTCCAAAAATAAATTCTTGACACCGTTTAAATGTATCTATATAATAAATCTTGCGAGTCACGTCGGAGTGGCGGAACTGGCAGACGCGCACGTTTGAGGGGCGTGTGGGAAACCGTGTGGGTTCAAGTCCCACCTCCGACACCATAAAGAAAATTAACCCGTAAACCTTTAAAGGTTTACGGGTTTTTGTTTTAACATGACGTTACTATCTGCCAGTTACATCTTCATATTTCCTCCACCCACCATTAATAATTCAGGATTTAACATACCAAAGATCATTGCTATATGAGCTACTGCTAAAAAAATTGCCACAAAAACCGCATGTAAAAACATCTTTTGTTCAGGAGTTTTATTTTTATAAATAGCACCCAGCTCCAAAAGTGCCATACCCATAAGTGGTACTACTCCGGAAAGATAAAACCCAACTGCAATAATATCACCAATACCACGCCAACCGCCTTTTGTAGTTAATGGAATTACTGCATTAAAGAAAAGATAGATAAAAACTCCCAAGAAATAAAACCCACCTATGATTCCCGCAACTTTGTTAAGTTTTCTTATTCCACTACCAGTATCTCGCTTAAATAAGATAAACAATTCCGTAATCGCCACAGTTTCAGCCAAAATAACGGGTATGGCCATAAAAATGATTAAATTCCACGGTTGATTGGTAGCTAAAAGCTCCATATAATGAGTCATTGTCACCTTTTCACCCTCCCTTCTACACTATGTAGTTCTAAGGTTAGATTAAAACAATTGTGTTACAAATTTGTTAAAAAAATGATGCAAAATTTATACATTTAATACCAAATAAAAAACCGACGGAAGAATCCGTCGATAAAGGTTAAAATAAACGTTTTACCGGTTCAATACATTGAGGTACATCCACCTGGGGCGAGTTAACCAGAGATGATACTTCAAAAATATCCATTTCCTTTTCCGGGTAAGGAGTAAGTAAGCTTTTAATTAAATTTACATCTTTAATCCCCAAATCTAACCAAATTGAAATTGCCTCATGGTTCAATATTACTGGCATCCGGTCATGTATTGACCTGATAAGTTTGTTAGCCTCCGTAGTAATAATCGTACAGGAATACACCATTCGCCCTCCGGGATCTTGCCAGATATCATACAACCCCGCAAAAGCAAAGGGCTTTCTGTTTTTCAACACTATCCTATAAGGTATTTTCTTTCCTCCGCTCTTTTCCCACTCGTAAAATCCATCGGCCAGCACCAGACAGCGCCTTCGGATAAGAAGATTTTTAAAACTGGGCTTTTGGTCCACGTTTTCCGCCCGCGCATTAATCATTTTCTGGCCAATAGCAGGGTCTTTGGCCCATGCCGGTATTAACCCCCAGCGAAATAACTTTAGACGCCGTCCCCCCTCCCAGATTACCACCGGTACATCCTGAGTGGGAGCGATATTATACCTGGGTTTTAAAGGAAAATCTATAGGTTCTAAATTAAAAAGTTTTTCTAATACCGAAAAATCTTCTGCCATGGAAAACCGTCCGCACATAATATCACCTTGACAAAATTACATAATGTAAGATAATTAAAAAAAATCTAAAAAGGAGTAACAGCATGAAATATCTCATCTTAATAATTTTGTGGCTTTTATTTTGCTTTCTTCATAGCTTTTTAATTCATCCTCCGGTGGAAAATTTTTTAAAAGATAAATTTTTCCCTAAAAGCTACCGGATTTTTTATAATTTAATTTCCTTATTTAGTTTTACCGGTGCATATTTATATTTAAAAATTAACTTTTCCGAACCCAAACTTATAATCATACCCCTTTGGCTAAGTACTATTTTTATAATAACCGGAATTTTGCTTATCCTTTGGAGTTTTTCCTGCTATAACCTCAAAGAATTTTTAGGTTTGGCTGCGCAAAATACCAAAAACCTTGTTAAAAAAGGGCCTCTAAAATATCTTCGCCACCCTTTATACTTAGCAGCTCTCCTTTTAATCTGGAGTGAAAGCTTTAATTTACCAAGACTTCTGGTAAATATAATTTTAAGCGGATATATCTTTATTGGTATTAAATTAGAAGAAAAAAAGTTAATTAATATTTTTGGCAAGGAATACGAAAGCTACAAAAAAGAGGTACCGGCTTTATTTCCGCTACCCCACCGTATTTTTCGTGAATAATTTTCCCTTTCTTTAAACTTTTTTGGGTCGACCCCGTTTTCTTGCTCCTTTTTCTTCAGGAGCTTTTTTAATTTTATTTTCCATTAACTCCAAAGTTTCTTTAATATCTTTTAAATTGTTAAGAATTTTTAAAAGCTGTTTCTCGGTTTTCTTTAATTGGTTTTTTAAAAGATTATACTGTTTTTTGGCAATCAAAACTTTTTGCTCCGGCCTTCCTGGGGAACGCTTGCTGGAAATTTTATTAAAATCTACATCCGGCTGCAGCAAAATAATGGTATTTGGATCCCGGCGATTTTTCCCTTTCTTTATTTTTATAACACCATTTTCCGCTAATTTCTGAATTGCTGACCAGATATTAGGTCTTTGATACTTATAATCCCGACCCTCAAGAGCAATTTTCTGATTTATTAACTCCGTAATCCTTTCCAAAGTCATTTTAATTGTTTGTTCCGGAGCTTCCTTTAAAAGTTCTATAATATAATGCTTTGCCGTTTTTCTACTTATATTGTTAGCATTATTTGCGGTATTTTTATTTTTTTGAGTTTCAGAAATATTAATATTCGCGCTCTCCTCGGTTATTTTTGTAGCCTTCTTTCGAGGCATTTTTTCACCCCTTTCGTTTTATTATAATTATATTATCACTATTTTATTAAAATTTTAAGTAGCAGAAATAATTTTTTAAGAAAATTTTTTATTTTTTTGTTTAACTTTGTAGTTGACTTTTTTTACTTTACAGGTTATTTTTAAATAAAAGGTTAACTTCGGAGGTGATTAAGTTGACAATTAAAACAGTTATTTATGCTGCTTTATTAGCAGCCGTTACCGCAGTTTTAGCCCAGATTGCCATACCTTTACCCGGAGGAGTCCCCTTTACCCTCCAGGTCTTTGCTGTTTTTCTTGGAATCTTTTTGCTGGGAAAAAAATCTTTTTGGGGAATGCTCACCTATCTCCTTTTAGGGGCAATAGGTCTGCCGGTCTTTGCCCAAGCTCGCGGTGGTATAGGCGTTATCTTAGGCCCAACCGGTGGCTACTTGCTGGGATTCGCTTTAAGCGGATTAATCGGGGGGTTTATTGTTGAGCGCAGCAACTTTAATATCGGGGGTAAAATCCTGGCAGTTCTTGTTTCTCTTATTCTCATCTATTCCCTGGGAACAATCCAGCTGGCTTATATCTTAAAATTACCATTAAGTAAAGCCATCGCCGTTGGTGTTAAGCCTTTTGTCCCTTGGGACATAATAAAAGGTGTCATGGCCATCTTACTGGCAACACATCTTCAGAAAGCTCTAACCAACGCAGGGGTTAAATTAAATGGTTAAGCTAAGGCCCCATCATCTGCTATGTTTTTTAGGTTTCCGGGGCTTGGGCTATAACGACCACTTTACCCAAAACTTTTCCAAAATTCGTATCAAAATTCTTAAAAGCCCCAAGCTTCTTCTTGAGCTTGAAACCCAACCCGACGACATCTGTAAAAACTGTCCGGAACTCATCAACGGTTTATGTCGCAGCACTAATAAGGTAAGTAAAAAAGACGAATTTCTCATAACTTTTTTTAATACCAAGGCAATTGCCGTTGAAGATGCCTACAAAAAAATAAAGGCCCTGGAAGAGCGTAAATTTATCGCTCTCTGCCAGGACTGTGAGTGGTATCCCTTAGGTTTTTGCCTTGAAGGTTTCCGCAAGTTAAAAAGTACTTCTTTATTTCCATAAGCCCCGGGAGTTTTCCCGGGCTTCTTTTTGGAACTTTACAAACAGCTTGGAGTATTTTACATTGGGAGGAACAGTCATCACCTGAGCATACCCCTCTAGCAAAAGATGGGCATTAAACATTTTAGCCCGAACCTCCTCTTCAGTAACCTTAACTGGCTTTTTTAACCAGACATAAGCTAAATCTCGTCCGTATTTATCTTGCTTTTGCACATCATACTCTAAAAAAATAATCCGGCCCTTGTAGAGAACTTTTTTGGTATAATTGAAAGCTTCTTTCCCGTAAGGCTGTTCCTTAATCCCAAGTTCCGGATGGGAAAGTTCCGGTGTATTTACCCCAATCATTCTTACCCTTATTTCTTTACCGGAAGATAATTTAACTTTTACCGTATCGCCGTCACTAACTTTTACTACTTTAGCCGGAATAAAATTTGTTGCAGCATCGACATCCCCGGCACACCCCTGAAGAAAAAGTGCAAAAAGTATAAAAATAAACCAAATTACCTTAACTCGTACCCTTTTCATCTCCTTCACCTTCTTCTACAATTTTAGTGCAAAAATTTCCGCAAATTACCTTTTGACCATCCTCGCTAAAATAACGGGATAAAGCCCAGAAAGCTTTTCTTGTAAACTTCACCGGAAGATTATTAACAGTGGTATAAGGAATCCGGTTTTTAAAATAAACCGGCCCTTCCATGGGAAACATTAATCCACCTTTTAATTTTAAATACAGCCAGCTATCTTTTTCCACGACCCCTTCAGCAAAATACGGAGCATCCTCAACACAGATCTTTTGTTCTTCACCGTTATAAACCAGATAATAATGCCCACTTTTACAGGTCAAACTTTTATAAAATAACTCAATGACCTTCTCATTTATTATTTGTTGTCCTGCGTAATACCAGTTACCCTCTTTATCCAGCAAAATCTTAATATTTACCACCCCGTCTTAATACAAAAAGCGGTATACTTTATAATTCCATAAAACCTTTTTGACAAAGGCTTTTGTTTCATTAAAGGGATAAAGGTTAGGATTTTCTGCTTTGTTTTTTTTCAGCCAAGTATCCATATTGGCAACACCCGCATTGTAGGCACCTAAAGCTAACTCCAAGTTACCATAACGGTCAATTAAATACTTTAAATAAAAAGTTCCCAAAACCAAATTTTTTTCGGGGTCTAAGAGTTCTTCCGGTTTTGCCAGAGGTTCATTAATCTCCTTAGCCAGCCAGAAAGCAGTCTCCGGCATTATCTGCATTAAACCCATGGCTCCTTTTTTGGAAATAGCCCTGGGATTAAAATTACTTTCCGCTTTTACCACTGCCGCCACTAATAGCGGATCAACCCCGGCAAAAGATGCGGCATCGTAAAGTTTATCGCTGTATTTTATGGGATACAATATTTTACCCCAAAAGGGAAAAAGCAAAATGACAACCAGCAAAACTGTCAGCGTTAAGGAAAAACCATTTATTTTTTTGACCAATCTTTCCACTTCCATTTCTGCAAAATAGTTAAAATCTGCTCCCGGGTGGATTCGATACTTCCGCTGTTATCAATCACCACATCCGCCAGTTTCACTTTTTCCTCTAAAGGCATCTGGGCCCGAATTCTGGCAAGAGCTTCGTCCCGGGAAAAACCATTCCGGGCCATAAGTCGCTTTAACTGTTCTTCTTCGGGAACGTAAACCACCCAAATTTCATCTACCAGTGAAGTCATTTTTGCCTCAAAAAGTAACGGGATATCTAAGACAATCCAGTCAATCCCCGACGAAGTTAACTCCTTTATTTTTTTTCTTATTTCCTTTAAAACTTCCGGATGAGTAATGCTGTTTAAAACCAAAAGCTTTTCCCGATTGCCAAATACAATCTTTCCCAGTTTAGCCCGGTCAATTTGTCCATCTTCCGTTAAGATATTTTTACCAAAAGTATCAATTACCTTTTGATATGCCGGATGTCCAGGGGTCAATATATCCCGGGCAATCCGGTCAGCATCGATAATCGCAAAACCCAGTTCCTGCAGGATCCGGGAAACAGTGCTTTTACCGGATGCTATACCTCCGGTAAGTCCAATGATCGGCAATACCAACACCCCTAACTTAAATTATACGTGAAACTCCCAAAAAAATTAAAACCAGTGAAGCTAAGTAGCGGGAATAATTTTTAATAAAACTCACCTTTCCATTTAACTTACCGATAACCAATCCTGAATAAAAAAGGCAAAACTTAATTAACCCCACATTTAGCATCGTTAAAATAACCGGGTAACCGGATAAACTTAAACCAATTCCAGCCCCAAAGGCATCCAGAGCAAGGGCCACACCTAACAAAACTGCCTCTTTATAAGACAGTACCCCCGATTCATCCCGATCGGCTAATTGCGGAGAGCGCAAAATTTGAAAGATTAAACCAAAAATTTTAACACTAAAAACCACTTCCGGGTCTATAGAAGCCTTTTTCTCTTCTTTACCCCCGGAAAAATATACATACAAACCGATGGCAATAAGTAAAAAAGCCCCCAAATAGCGGGTAAAACTATCCGGAACAAAAAAGTTTATAAATTTTCCTAAAAGCATGGCAAGCCCAATGATCAAAGCAGAAGTGCTGCTTACCACCAGTACCGACAGGGTCGGTACGATCAATCCTCTTAGCCCATAAGCTAACCCTGCACCAAACCCATCTACACTAAGAGCTAAAGCAAACAACGCTAAATAAAATTCCATCGCCGGCACCTCCCCGTCTTTTTTAAATTATTTAAAGACGGTAAAGAAGGTGCCTGTCTCCCCTTTATTTCTGGCAGTGCGGACAGTAGTGGGTACTGCGACCGGCGTGACGTTCGCGGATTAGGACATTATTACATCTAACACAGAGTGAACCATTTTTCCCGTAAACTTTTAGCAGGCGTTGAAAGCTCCCCTGCTGATTTTCCGCATCAACATAATCTCTAATAGACGTCCCCCGGTACTCAATCCCCAGGGCTAAGATTTTCCGTATAGCTTTAAATAACTCTTCTGCCTCATCTTCCGATAAGCTGGCGGCTATCCTTTTGGGAGAAAGCCCTGCCTCAAATAAGATTTCATCAGCGTAAATATTACCAATACCCGCAATTATTTTTTGGTCTAATAAAACGGCCTTAAGATTTTTCTGTGACGCCTTTAGTTTTGTTTTTAAATACTCAGGGGTAAACTCGTCTTCTAAAGGTTCAGGACCTATTTCCGGCATCTCAAAAGAAAAGCCACCAAACTGGCGTATATCATTAAAATGTAACTCTAAATCGCCAAGATCAAAAATAGCATGGGTATGTTTATCTTTCGGCGACCCTTTGGGTAGTATTAAAAGTTTCCCGGTCATCCTCAAATGAACCGTTACCGTTTCCTTTCCGGAAAGATCTATCAGTAAATACTTCCCCCGGCGTTTTAAAGCTACTATTTCTTTCCCCACAACGCGCCGGGTAAATTCTTCTACCGAAACATTTTTAATAATTTTTGGAAGATATACTTCTACCCGGTAAATTGTTTTTCCCAAAATTTTTGGGGCAAGGGTTCTTTTAATGGTTTCTACTTCTGGAAGTTCAGGCATAATACCCTCTCCTTACTTCGCTTCATACCAGTTTTTGCCTGCACCAACTTCAGCGATTAAAGGCACTTTCAGTTCAACCACCGACTCCATAACCCCTTTTACCAGCGCTTTTACCTCTTCCAGCTCTTCCGCCGGCACTTCTAAAACTAACTCATCGTGCACCGAAAGAAGGAGCCGGGACTTAAGCTTACGGGCTTTAAGTTCTTTTTCTACATTAATCATTGCAAGCTTAATAATATCGGCAGCCGAGCCCTGAAGGGGAGTATTCATGGCCGTCCTTTCGCCAAAACCCTGAACCGTGCGGTTTTTTGAAGATAGCTCAGGAATATAGCGTCTTCGCCCAAATAAAGTGGTCACATATCCCTTTTCTCTTGCCGTACGGACAAGTTCATCGAGATACTCCCGCACTTTGGGATAGTTGGCAAAATAATTTTTAATGTACTTACCGGCAACCTCCCGGGGAATCTTTAAGTCTCTGCCTAAACCAAAATCACTAATGCCATAAACAATGCCGAAGTTCACCGACTTGGCATGAGCGCGCATCTCGGGAGTAACTTCTTCCAAAGATACACCGAACACCTCGGAGGCCGTTTTCCGGTGAATATCCTCCCCTTTTTGGTAAGCTTCAATAAGCTTGGGCTCTTCGGAAAAATGGGCAAGAAGCCTTAATTCAATCTGGGAATAATCCGCCGAAACAATATAATCATACCCCGGTGAAGGTATAAACATCTTGCGTAATTTCCGACCGAGTTCCAACCGGATGGGAATATTTTGGAGATTGGGCTCCGAAGACGCCAGGCGTCCGGTTAAAGTACCGGTCTGGTTAAAAGTAGTGTGAAGTTTACCGGTACGCTCATTTATTAAAGGCATTAAGCCGTCAGTATAAGTGGATTTTAACTTCATAAGCTGCCGGTAATTCAATATTTTGCCGATAATTTCGTGGAAAGGCAAGAGCTCTTCCAAAACCTCCGCATCGGTAGAGTAGCCCGTTTTGGTCTTTTTAATTACCGGCAGCCCAAGTTTTTCAAAAAGAATAACTCCCAGCTGCCTGGGCGAGTTTAAGTTAAACTCTTCCCCCGCCAGCACATAAATTTCCCGGATTAACTCTTCAATTTGCTCTCCCAGCTCTAACGACATCTCTTTTAAAGCTTCCCGGTCAACCTGAATGCCGGTATGCTCCATTTGAGCAAGAACTGGAGTTAAAGGAAGTTCTATTTCATAAAATAACCTTTCTTGCTCCTGCTCAAAGATTTTTTTCATCATTTCTTTTTTTAAATAAAACAACCCTCTAATGTTTAAAGATACATCTTCATACACCGGTAAGTCATACTTTAGATAAAGCCCCTTGAGGCCGGGATTTTGGTCGGCCGGGTTTAAAACATAAGCTGCAATCCGCGCATCAAAACAAACTTCGGGAAAAGTCAGACCTTTTTCTAAACAGACATGATAAATTCCTTTGGCATCGTCGGTAATAATTTTTTTATTCCTAAATATTTCCTCTATTTCATTCAGCCGGTCTAAAGAGTAAAACTTTGTTTTTTCCCCGTCATCAACATAAAATCCATCACTAAAAACTACTGCAATCTGTCCTTCCGTTTCTACAGTTTCAACTTGCACCAAATCTTTACCTTCCTGGTATTCTTTCTTTATTTTTGGTTCTATTTCTTTTAAAAAGCTTTTAAACTCAAGGCGAAGAAATAATTTAGCAACTTCTTCATAATTAGGTTCTTTAACTTTTAAATCTTCCAGGGAGATTTCTAACGGTATTTCCCGCAGGATTGTAGCTAATTGTTTCGATATTTTTGCTAAATTTTCGTGTTCGGCAAGCTTTTCTCTTAATTTAGGTTTTAACTCATCTTTATGGGCCAAAACTTCTTCCACTGAGCCATAAGTTTTAATTAAATCTAAAGCAGTTTTCTCCCCAATCCCGGGAACCCCGGGTATGTTGTCCGAGGGATCTCCCATTAATCCTTTAACATCCACAAGCTGTTTAGGCTTTAAGCCGTAGTTTTCTAAAATCGCAGCTAAATCCATTTTAACCAGTTCGGTAATGCCTTTTTTGGTAAGGTATACCACCGTTTTTTCATCTACCAATTGCAGCATGTCCCGGTCAGCGGTATAAATCACCACTTCATGTCCTTGTCCCGCAAAAGCCCTTGATAGGTGGCCGATAATATCATCGGCCTCATAACCGTCAAGTTCAATATAGGGAACATTTAAAACCTTTAATACTTCCCGCACCAGGGCAAACTGGGGTACAAGCTCATCCGGGGCTTCTTTGCGGTGCCCTTTGTATGCAGTAAACTGCTCGGTACGAAAAGTTTTCCGGCTAATATCAAAAGCTACCGCTAAATATTCGGGTTTTTCATCTTTTATTACCCGAAAAAGCATCGTTAAAAACCCGTAAACCGCCCCGGTAGGCTCTCCTTTAGTAGTTTTTAAGGGCGGAAGGGCAAAAAACGCTCTATGTAATAAACTATTTCCATCCACCAGGACTACTTTTCCCATAATTACCTCCAAAATAATAATTTTAAGTTTATTGTACCAAATAAAGCTGACTGGTAAAAGAAAAAAGCTGCCCAAAAAGGACAGCTTAAGTACCGGACTTTTTCTTTTTAAAGCGGTAGACGAAAAATATTATTAAAAGTAAGAGGATCAAATACAGCAGTAAATAAATCCAACAAGAAGAAAAGTTGAAAAAAGTTTCATCCTCGACCGCTAATTTTTAAAATCTTAGCCCGGGTCACGGTTTTATTTCCGTATTTATGGTTTAGCCTATCGATTATCGGATAAAGATTTTCCCGCCGCAGGTCTTCGCCAAACAGTGATATTTGCCGCCCTCCTCCTACCGGTACTAAGGGAGTAGCCGTAACCCCAACTAATCTTACCGGTAGTTCCCCGTGGTAATTTTCTAAAAACAGCCTTTTGGCTTCCCGGTATAACACATCATCCATCCAGGTCGGCTCAAAAAACCTGCTGTGCCGGGTATAGGTTATAAAGCTTGAAAGGCGAATCTTAACGCTGATTCCGCCGGCATAAAATCCCTCCCGGCGAAGCCCCCTGCCCACTGCCATAGTAAGCCCCAAGAGCTTTCCTAAAAGGTAATCCACATCACTGCTGTCCTTTTGCAAAGTAATTTCTTTGCCTAAAGATTTCGGTACTCTTTCCGGAATTACCTCCCGAAAATCAATTCCCCGGGACAAATAATATAAGTTCTGCCCCAGAACCCCAAACTTTTTCCTAAGAAAAAACTCCGGCAGTTCCCAGAAATCCTGGACGGTTTTAATCCCCATGTCATTAAGTCTTTCTTTCATTTTTTCCCCTACTCCCCAGAGCATCTCTACCGGCAGCGGAGCCAAAAAATCCAGTACGTTGTCTTCTCTAACTTCACAAAAACCGTCAGGTTTATTTACTTCTGAGGCCAACTTGGCTAAAAACTTATTGGGAGCAACCCCTACCGATGCCGTCAGTTCCGTCTCCTCAAATATCCGTTTTTTTATCTTTTTTCCAATTTCGGCCCCTGGTCCAAAAAGTTTCTGGCTACCGGTAACATCAAGATAAGCCTCATCCAACGACACCGGTTCTACTAAAGGAGTGTATTCCCGAAAAATCCTGAAGATTTTCTCCGATACTTCCTGGTATTTTTTATGGTTTCCGGGAATAAATATACCGTGGGGGCAAAGTCTTGCCGCTTCCCATAAAGACATCGCCGACCTTACTCCAAACTTCCGCGCTTCATACGATGCCGCTGCCACCACTCCCCGCTCTCCCGGAACTCCACCCACAATCACCGGTTTTCCTTTAAGCTCCGGATTATCCCGCTGCTCCACCGCTGCAAAAAAAGCATCCATGTCCACATGAATAATTACCCTCTTTTTCATCTTTCCCACCCTCGATTTTAGTACATATGTTCGATTACATTATAAAAAAATTTTTCGGGCAAAACAACCTGCCCGAAATAATTTTCCTGTTGCAAAATAAAAAGAAGTTTACTATAATAAGTTTTGCAGAGTTTATGGACAGTGCCGAGATGGTGGAACTGGCAGACGCGCCGGACTCAAAATCCGGTGGGGTAACACCCGTGCGGGTTCGACTCCCGCTCTCGGCACCAGGTTTCAAGCTACTTAGAGCCGTTTGTGCAAAAACGGCTCTTTTTGTTTTTATTGCTTTTGCAAATCTTTTGCAAATCCAACAAAAAAGTAAAATCCCCCGGCCTCAACCGGGGGTTTTCAATTCAGAGGCTTTTAAATGCATCAAGGGGGAAGTTGCGTCCGGGACAGGCGGTTTTTGTGGCAGTAGGACGCAAGCTTGCAACTTCCTTATGCCCGATTACTTTTGGCTTGTTAAATATTTTGTATTTTAGCCAGCTGACTAATAACTTACCAGAATTAATCTGTTCCGAAGTAGGTTTTTCTTCTTCAAAGTTACCTGAAAAACATATGCCAATGGATTCATCATTCAAACCTAAAGCATGTGCACCTATTACATTTAATGGCCTGCCGGCGTAAATAATACCCGCCTTGTTAATATAAAAATGATAACCAAAGCCAGCAAAACCTCGTGCTTTATGTTCAGAGTTAATCTCCTGCCAACTTAAATCCCTCGTTGCAGCTGTATGATGTAAGACTATATAATCCACATTACTTTTCTTTAAAGGTAAACCTGTAATTTTTACCGGAGCGGGTTTTATAACTGGTATTGATGTAATTGCAGCAGTTTTTAGGCTAAAATCCTTTCGTAATAGATTATAGGTTACCGGTCCTACTATACCATCAATTGCAATCTGCTTTGTTCGTTGAAAAGATTTTACAGCTGCCTCAGTATTTGCCCCAAATACACCATCCACTTTATCTTTTAGGAAGCCTAACTGCTTCAACATTTTCTGCACTTCTATAACCTGGCTCCCTTTGTCCCCAAGCTTAATGAGCATTCCTCTCACTCCTTTTTGCTAACCATTGAGCCAGTTGAGCAACCGCATCAACAAAACCCTCAACGGCTATATACCCGAGAGCTACTCCTGCTAAAGTATAAAGTGCTTCATCCGGAAAGTCTGGATAATAAGCCTTTATAAAAGCCGTTACCGCTGCTAAAAGAGCCATTAAAAACTTCCGGCTCTTAATTTTATCCAGCATTGTTCTCATTATTTTCTCCTCCTTTGGCTTCCTGGGATTTAGTAAGCCACATTGCAGCCGATTCCTGAACAAAATAGCCACCCAAAATTATTCCGAGGAGCGGTACCAGGGTTTGAATCACCTGCAAGGCTTGCTGATTCTTAGTCGCTTCCCAGGAGAAATATAAAAACGTGCCGGAAAACATCACTGCCAGCACGTCTTTAAAGCTTAATTCGTTTGGTCTGCTCCAAAAGGAAAGCTTCATTGTTCCCGCCTCGCTCTTTCCAAAAGTTCATCGATTTTAGCTTCCTGGCGTGTGAGACTTAACTGGATTGCTTGTACTACCGCTGTTACCTGTTCGAGTGCTTTAGTATTGTTCTGTACCACTTCAACCAAATTTACTTCATCTTTGCGGTCCATCCAGCGGCTAATAATGTAGATTAACCCCGCTACCGTAAAAAAAGCAATTCCATACTGTGCAACATCTGCCGGCATATTCATTCCTCCTCTCTTAAATAAAAAAACAGTGCAAAAGCACTGCTATTCATAGGCTAATATTACCCTTACCTGGCTTTGCCCACCTGTATAAGCCCTTACTTTGAGATAAGTGTAATCCGGTAACTGCATCTTGCCGCCGACGAAAGGTTCCCACTTTATCCCGTTTTTGGACTGCCAGAAATATTCTGGGTTTAAGTCGCTTTGGGCTTCGAAGATGGGAAGGTTGTTTACGTCTATCACCTGCACCTTAAAGATCGCTTCCATCTTTACCCCTTGGGTATCCGCCATAAAGACGAAGTCCTGCCAGGCGTATTTTATGGCATCGGTAGGTTCAGTTATTTCTACGTTTAAGCTCGATATTACCAGTGGCCCTAATCCAAATTCTTTTTGAAAGCTATTTGTTTTGTCCTCACCCATATAGTCGTAAAAACAAAGGTTTCTGCCCGTATTACTTACAATGCTATTTTTAAAGGTCATTGTAGCTTGACCGAATTTACCAACAGGCAATTTCCATTTGAGTTTATATGTTTTTGTATTTACTGGCGTGATACTAAAATCTTTCGTATTTTCACCGGCTACAAATTTAAAGGATTTCTCGGTTATATTAAAGCCAGTTGGCAAATTGCTGGCATATACTTGGAAATAAATTTCCACATTTGGCGCATTAACTAATTTGGGGCTCCCATATTGGAAAAGGTTATGTATGTTAAGATACACAATATTACTATTTTCAGGAATTACCCATTGAAAAGTGATTCTGTCCGGATTAGTTCGTGTCCTGTAATAACAGATATTCTCAAATGTGATAACCAACTCTCGAGGATTTTTTGTGTTATCGATAAAGTAGTAAATTTTTCCATCGGCAGGAACGTATAAATCAGCATTATATTTTAAAAGAGAATAATCTGCATTATAAATCGTTAAATTTGAGTTTGCTGAAATATTTATACTATTCGCTGTTGTGCCATTGTACTTTATTGTAAAATCACCTAAATTGATACCTAAACTTTCATCATCACCTTGTCCTACCCAGAGATTGGTTACTTGTGAAGGAGCATCGCGCCAGAAGTAAGGAACTTCACTTATCCCGACGTAATCTAAATAAATGCCATTTAATAAAGTGTTTGAACTTACATCTTCGCTAAACTCTAATGTAAACTCTGTATTTGTTGCCCATTCCTGGTTGGTTTGGTCGCCAGTAATAGCTGGAGTAATTGCTTTTATCCCAAAGGTTTCGTTGTTAAATATTAATACCTGGCCCAAACCATAAGGGGCAATAATATCTCCCGTTGGGCTTATAATTATATTTCTTTTTCTTATAGGCGTGTCCCATGCATAAACATTGACAAGATTTTTGAATGCATGAATGAGAGTCCCAATTGAAGAAAGTTTTCCACAATTGCCTCCGGCATCCATAAAATAAATATTACCAGCTCCATCAACTGTTAAGTTGTCTATGTCATTCGAGTAAACCAGAACGCTACCATCTGTATTATAAATTTGAGGAACATTTTCTCGAGTGTTATTGACCCATTCAAAGATTTTACTACCAAAAATGTTGAAGACTATTATTTTATCTCTATATGAAGTCACAAATTTGTGATTAAGTGGGTCATAACAAATATTATAGGTTTTGCTGTCGCCAGTAGTTATTTGCGTTCTAATTATTAAAACCCCAGTTGCTATATCCACTGCCATAAAAGCTTTACCGTTTTCGTCATATCCTACAAAGTAGCATTTATCATCCAGAATAACTGCTTGGGTTAAACAGTAAATAGGAGTTCCATCTTGCTTTGTAGCTTTCCACACCAAGCTCCCGTTGGTTGAATTAATTTTGCAAAGTCTGTTTTCGCCGTCTATAAAATAGATATACCCAGCATCATCAACCGTAATAGGTTTATCAATATTGTTAGTCTGGGTCCAGGTCCCAGCAAAGTATTTCCAAGAAGTAGTTCCATACTCCTTGTTGATTGCAATTAAAATCCGTTGTTCTGAATTTGGATAGTATTGACTATAATCAACCCCTCCAAATGTCATAAGAAGTAAGTTATTCACAATAGAACAGTGATATGGAGGTCCCCACATATCAGTGAGAGTTACATTTACAACTTGTTCAGTGTTTATATCAATAATGCAAAAACCAGCACCATTACCAGCGTCTTTAAATTTCCCATACGGACATAAAATAAAATCTCCACCAACCATCAATGGATTATTGCTAAAATCTTCTCCAGGTGGTGGATTATCCACCCGAGGGTCCCGGTCAAAGTGAATTAATGCTGGGTAGCCAAAAAACCACCACCAATATTCGCCAGTGATAGTTCCTATATTGATGAGTTCTTTTATTATATTCATATGATTATCGACAATATATAGCGCTGTATCTGTTGTCAATAGAAATCTATTATCGCTCAATGTTAAAATTGAGTTTGCACTGACATTAGCCTTATAAGCTGGATAAAATTCATCCAATCCAATATAAGGATTATTGCTCCATCCTTCTTTATTTCGTGTTACAATAGGCCATAAGCTATTATAAAGTCCCATCTACACTGCCCCCTCTGGCGGACTTGTTGGTTCTAAATGTATCTGCAACAAAAAAAGCGGCAAAGCCACGCCGCTTCCAGTGTCTATCTTCTCAAATATTAGCACGTCTCCTGCTTCTAAAAGCTTTGTCTTATCCGCCACTAATATATCTGTTTGGAATGGTTCTATATCCCCGTTTATGGTGTTTGTCGCAATTACTTCCCCGGTCCGCTGGTTCTTCAGTATTAACTGCGTATAATTGCTTAAGTCGGCTGTGACACTGCCCTGCGGTACAAAATAAGCACCTGTAACCTGGTAATAAGTCCCTGCGGCAAAAACCGGTATTGCCCCGTAATACCCAGCCGGGAGCGGGCCAAATAAGAAGGACACCTTTTCCCCATATAGCAGGTCATTTGCAAGGTTTTGCTGCAGGATAATGTTATCCACAAAACTGGTGAAGTCCTTAACGAAGAAAGTTAACCTGACCTGGGTTATCTCTTTTTCTGTGTTTTTAACATTTATCGTCTCTTCTTTTATCTTCCATTCTACCTGGAAAGTTTGATTAAAAACTTCGGTAAAAGCCATCTAAATTTCCCCCTCGCAGGGTAAAATTGTTTCTTCTTTCGTCCCGTCGGCAAAAATTATTTCAACTTTGGCAAATAATTGTGGTGTTTTCTTTATTTCATCACTGGCCCCGGGCAAGTATTGAAACTTCAGTTTAAAATCCGGTGGCTTGCCGGTGATAGCTACATCCTGCCATATCTTACCCCCTGGCAGTATGCGAAACACCTTTAAAGATGTTGGCGGTCCGCCATCTATTTTATCCGCGTTCATATACTGCCAGTATTCCTGTGCATCCTCGGCTTTTGGGTTCTTGATTAGGTTTTTGCTGTATATCGGTTCAGCCATCTTTTATCCCACCTTCCGGCCTTCGATTGTTACCGAAAGGCCGCCCGTAAAATCTATATTCTGCCGGTAAATAAGTAAATTCACGATCCCCAGCTTATCAGCATTATCTATTGCCGTTATAATGTCACCAAGTTCCAAAGAAGGGTCGCCTCGCGTCTCCAAAACTACTGTTGCGTATGGGTCGCTGATTACTTGTTGCAAATTGTTTAAAATATTCTGAGCCACCGCATAGTTTTGAATGTAAATACTGTCAATCTCCAACTCACGCTCGTCAAATACTACCGGGTTAGCAAAAGATATGCTGGACATTTTATCCTTTAATGCCGTCCCGGTTATGGTAATTAAAGGCTTTTCTGCCACTGCTCCGCTGTTGTTTACGGTTAAAATTACTTTTGTTGCAGTATATTCCACTGCATTGGCAGTAATATTTGCGGCCTCTGTTATGGTTATGTCTTTTATGTTTAACACCGGCGACATATCGAAAGCATACTCTGGCAGTGCCGTAGTTCCCGGTGATATTTCCTCTCCGCTTATTTCCAATAGCTTATCTTCTACCGGTGTAAAATAATGAATTCTGGCAGTAAGTTTACTGTAATAATTATCATATCGTTGCGGGTTTTCTCCGGCTATAATCAAATCGTTGTCCGTCATAGTTATTACCGGAGTCCCGGCTGTTGATTGCCTTTTAACGTTAATTTTCCCATCACGGCCAGCATAAACATTGGCTCCGGTAACAAGTGCCAATTTCTGCAATATCTCGCCAGCGGTTTCGTCGGTTAGCCAGAAATACGGAATAGTTATAATAGCCAAACTATCATCAATGTAATATTTTGTTACATCAAAGGCGTTGAAAATAATTTCAAAAGCCTTTTTTGCGGTAACGCTGGTATAAACTTTAGATGAATTCCCCTTTTTTTTGCCTATCCAAAAAAGGTCGTCATAACAAGTAAAAGTTGCCTCGACGCTGTCTGCTGGCGCACTCAAGCTGTAAAGGTAATATTGGCCTAATGGTATATATTCGGTCCCGGTGCTTAATCTTACCCCTAAATACGGGACAACTTTTATCCTGGGATTGATTTTATTGTAATACGGCGAAGCAGTATTGGTTGGTGTAAATTGCCGTTCGTCATTGCGCAATGTCAGTATTAGTTCATTAGCGGAAATCCCACCTACCGGGACGTTAACGAAGCTCTGCAATTCTTCTAAGATCCTCAGGCTCACAATGTCATCCTCGGTAAAAACAGTCGGGGTGGCATCAAAATATACTTCCACTTTTGGGACAATTTCTCGGTAATCAGCTTTAATTTTTTCTTTATACTCCCCGCTGGTATTTATCACCGCCACCCCTCCTTACTGTTCGATTAGCGCAAATTCCACATTCTCGTACAACATTTCCCCGGAGCTATCCCTCGTAAGCGGTTTAGCTTTGATTGCTCCGGCATAGCAGGTTATCGTTTTTTCGCCGTCTGTATCATCATAAGTTACCGTGAAAAAAACCCTACCAGGCTGGTAAATTTGCGCTTTAATTGCGTTTAGCTGACTTTCTTTTAAAAGTGTATACTTGCAGTTTAATTTTCGCTTCTGGGCCACATATTCCATTGTCATTTTCCCAGAAGCTACCCGCCCGGATTTGGTTAACACATACCACTCCAGGCCTATATCCTGTGGTGTTGGCATGACTTGGCCGTTAATTTTAAATGCCACTCATTACCACCCGCCTTTGTTCGTCAATTCTTACTCTTGCAAGTCTGCGTTCCAATTCTCGTAAACCTGCTTCATCTGCGACTAAAGTACCAATGTTCAAATTTATTACTGTTTGCTCGCCCTGTATGCTGCTAAGTAATGCATCCAGTTTTGAGAGTGGAATTATTGCTTCTGGTTCTTTCTCCCCTACCAGAGCAACCTGTGGAGTGGTTACGATTCCACCGGAGGCATAAGCTGGGATTGGGATATTGGGCAGTATTCGTTTCCCTAATGCAGCTAAAAGCGCGGCCAATCCGCCACCTGCAAGTGCGCTTAACTCGGTTTTTAATCCTTTGACCTTTTCCCATATTCCGCTTAAAAAATTACCAACTTTAGTCGCTATTCCTTGCGCTAAGCCCGGCAAGCTCCCGATTATCGTATTAAAGTTTGTTTTTATGTTTTCCCAAACGCTTCTAACAGTAGCTTTTAACGGCTCAAATTTTTGCCCAATCTGTGTTGCATAAGTCTGTGCAAGGCTGGGAATACTGCTTATTATTTCCCTGAATTTTTCTTTTGTGGTGTTCCATACCTGCTGTGCCTTTGTTTTTACCGGTTCTAATTTTTGCCCGATTTGCGTCGCATAAGTCTGTGCAAGGCCAGGGATGCCACTTATTATTTCCCGGAATTTTTCCTTTATATTGCCCCAAACTGTGCTGGCACTTGTTTTTACGGTATTCCAGGTTGTTTGCAAACGGCCCGGTAGTGTGGCCAGGTTTGTGGCAATTCCGGTTACCAGCGACGGGACGCCAACTACAATTCCGTTTTTGACTGTTTCCCAGCCGCGTTTAATTCCTTCCCAGACATTTTGTAACTTTGTTTGCCATTCAGGAGCTAAAGCTGGTGCCGGTATCGGCCATTGCAACCTGCTTTTTACTTCCTCCCAGCGCCGTTGTAATTCTTCCCATATCTCACTTATACGGTTTCTTACTCGCTCCCAAGTTCCTGCTGTTTCTTCTGCTGGTTGTGGCGTTGCACCCCAGGGAGGTTGCTGGTTTCTTGCCGGGGGTACTATCGGCGGTGGTTTTAATGGACTTTCATTTTCCCCTGTTCCTTCCGTTGGCGTTGTAGGAGTGGTTATATCCCATTCAGGTAGCAGGTTCTCTACCGCACTCCCCAAATTTGCTTGCTCCGTTTCTTCGATAACGTTATACACTTCATCAAATGCTGCTAAAAACTTCTTTATTTCTTTCGTTGTGTTAGCTGTGGCCTTTGTCGCTTCCTTAAAAATATCGGTATATTTTTTATAGATTTCGTTTGGATTGGTCTTGGCCATGTCTTCATTGGCTTTTTTAGCTAATTGGGCATTTATCCAGTACATACCGAAAGCCGCAGCAAGCGCCATAACTATTGCAACAATCGGGTTTCTTGCTAAAACTGTACTTAAAGCAGCAAAGCCAGCTGTTAATTGTGGCAGGATTGTTACCAGTGCTCCGAATACCGTTAATAGCGGACCAACAGCAGCTATTAACACCGTAAAAGCAACAGTCACAACCTGCAATGGTCTTGGTAATTGCTGATAAATGTAAATAGCTTTACTTAAAAGGTCTATCATTCGAGTAATTACAGGCAGTAAAATACTGCCAATCGTTACCGATAAATCCCGCCATTGTTCCCTTAATTTTCTGGCCTGGTTAGCCGGGCTTTCTGCTGTCCGTGCCAGGTCGCCTTGTGCTGCTGCGGTTTGTTTTAAGATAAGCCCATACCTTGCAATAACTTTTTGAGTTTGGGATAGTTCTTCTCCGGTCTTTGCTATACCAGTCTGGTAGGCATATTGCTTGGCCGTTTCTTCATCAACAAGTATACCCAGCGCTTTCAATGGTTCAGTTTCTCCGGTAATTCCAGCACGCAGTTTCTCAAAGGCTTCTTCGGGCTTTAAATTGTAAAAGCTAGCCATATCATACGATAATTGGGTCAAGCTTTCCGACATACGGAGAGCGGCATCGTTTGAAAAACCCATGCTTTTAAACATGGTAAAAAACATCCCGGCGTTTTGGCGCAGGGAATAAGCGCTAATTCCCAGCGCTTTAGCTGTTTCTTCGCTCCATTTACGGGCTGCATCTGCCATGTTACCAAAGGAAACCTCGAATAAGTTTTCGCTTTCTATGGCATCCATAGCGGTGTTAACCATTTGCCGGCCAATAAAAGTCAATGGTGCTGTTATGGCAAGCGACATTTTTTCGCCAACTTTTTGGATGTTTTCTCCTAAATCTTTGAATTGTTTTTTGGTTTCATCAGCAAAATCTTTCACCCTTAACTCTGCTTCTTTTAAACTTCTTATGAGATTGCTCATATCTACGCCCATCAAAACAAAAAGCCGTCCTACTTCCATTTACACATCACCACCTAACTTTTTCTTTAGTTCCTCCAGTTCTTCCCGCATTTCTTCCTTTGTCTTTTGCTTCTTCTTTTCCCACGGTGGCGGTCCAATAAAATCTTCTATTTCATACGCTTTTCCTTTTTTCCCGGCTAACAAATTAGCCATTGTTGCAGCTAAAAATGCAAATTTGCTCCATTCCTTATAATCCCTAATAGAAATAAAATCGGTCAGAGAGTTTAGAATATCGTTTAACTCTCTGACCGTTAATCCGTCCACTATATCCGGCGTCCATCCAAATTCACTGGCCAGTAACACTATTATTTCGGCGTAACCTGCTGGCTGAAGGATAGCAAGGGCTTTATTATTTTTTTCACGCCGAAAAAATTCACATCAAGCCAGGCCTCCACTAACTCTTCAATTTGCGACATATACGCTTCGTCTAAATCTTCCTGAGTTAGCTCCGGGAATAATTTCAATAGATTTTCCTGTAAAAACGGGATAAGCTCATCAAGTTGTTTATTTGTTATGTTTTCGCCAAAGGCTTCGGTGATAAGCGGGATTACTGTTTCTTTTATTTCCTTTATTTTCAATTCCCTAACGGTTACAGTTTTTTCTGCAACTTTAACAGTCTTAACGCGCATTATTTCACCTCGTTATTAAGCTTTTGTTAAAGCCCCGGTCCCGGCTAAAGTACCTTTCACATTCACCGGGTCATCGTGAGGCCCATCATAACTAAATTTTTCTATCCGTGCATTTCCAGTATAGGTTGTCCCGCTGGGCATTTCCAGTTTTACCTTTATGGTTTGCCGGTTCATGTAAGCGGTTTCTATAGCCGATAACCCGTTATCACTTTCAAGTGCTAACCCCTCAAAGTCTATACTCCAGCTATTAAAACCAGGAACTTCTTCTTTCCAACCGTTGCTGTCTTTGGTGGTTACATCTATTCCATCATTTGACAGGTTTAAAGTGGCACCTTTTTGACCGCCAACTAAAACCCAGGTAGGAGTTGCCGGATCCGTACTGGTATTAACGTAAAGTAAAAAATCAACACCCATTTGCGCCATCTTACCTCACCCCTTAAAAAGTTTTTGTCACCTTAAAATTCACGCTGAATTCATACCGCCCGTTTTTATCCGTGCCAAGATAGGCCGGGCTCTGCTGGGCAGCAATCAAATAAAAAATTGAAGTGTTCCCGTGTAATGTTTTGTAAATTTCGTTTATTCTTTGCCGTGCCGACTGGTATTCACTTCCCCGCACCATCACCTGAAAGGTAGGGTATTCCACCAAAGCAGCTGTTACTAACTCCGGCTTAAAACCGCCAGTTTCAAAAAGTGCGACGCAATCGTCCGGAGTATCAGGCATAATGCCAACAAACATATCTACTCTTAACACTGCTAATCCTTGCTGTTGCAGGTAATTTGCAATGGTTTCTAACATGTTAATCACCTATTTCCTCATGGATGGCATTAGCAATTAATTTTTCGTATTTATTTACGTTTTCTTTATAAGGATCTTCAAGATATTTTGCTTTTCTTCCTGGCACTGATAACTTACTTCTTGGGTTTGGATGCCTTAGAGTTAAGTCTTCGTGTTGTTTTATCGCATAAGGTAAGCTGTACCCAACCGTGACATAAAATCGATTGCCTTCATTTTTAATATCACTAACTTTGCAATCTGCTTCCAGGTCACCGTATTCTTTTGGCGCTTGCTTTGCTGACTTCCTTTGCAGGTCGGCTCCAGCAGTAAGTAATGCGGTCCTTATAGCTTTATCAACCTTGCTTAATACCTTCTCCCCGTGCCATTCAAATTTATAATCCGCCATTATACCCACACCTTCCGGTAAACAAAAACACCGTCTAAATCGACGGTGTCCTCGTAATTCAGGATTGTATACTCTCTGCCTTCATATTCCAGTTTATCCTCTATCCCAGGCTTAAATGTGACGTAAAATTTTCCCTGGCTCACTGCATCCTTGCCGTTTTTGTCTTTGATTAGCTTCATCCCACCTTCAAACCTGCAAGGCACTTCAACCGGAGCTGCATAAATTGGCTTACCGTAAGCATCAGTACCGATTTTTTTGTACCATTTTGCAGTTTGGTTCAAGTATTCCGTCATTTTATCGCCACCGCCCCGGCAAGATAGGGCTTTAGTAGCTCCAATGCTTCCTTGCTCAGCAGTTTTAAGCTTGCTTTATACTCTTCGCTTACGTCTCCAAAGCTTACCCGGACCACATTTTGTTCCTGCGCTTTTGTCCTGGCACTATTGCCGTATTTCAGCAAAGCCAGAGCTTCTTCGCAGGTTGCGGCTTTTACGTTTTCGTTAATCGTGTCTTCGTAAACGTAACCAATGCTAAAACCAAAGCTTAATCCCTTGTTGTTGTTTTGTGTACCAATCGAAGGATAAGCTCTGGGAAATTCTAAAAGCTGTGTCGGGTTGGCTTTTATTCCTTTAAATTGCAAGCGATTAATTCGTTTTGTTGCTTCAATTAAAGCTTTTTCTTTTGTTTTGCTATCTACATTATGCCACTCATCTGCGAAAAGCTTCCCGGCAAAGTATTCTTCTGCTTCGGTCAGGTCTACATAGCTTAAGGCCATAAGGCATCACTCCTTAATTGTTTTTGCCGGGAGATTTCTTCTTTGGTTGCGTTTTTTCCTGCTCTTTGGCAACTTTTTTCTCTGCTTCGTCAAACTGTTTTTGCATTTCTCGCCTTCTTCTATTGAATGCTGTAACGCTCATATTCCCACCTCTTAAAAAGAGCAGGAGACAGGATTGCCCTGTCCCCCGCTTAAATTTTGTGAATGAATGCTACCATACGAATCGCTTTCGGTTCATAGACACGTTCCCAGTTGGTCCCGTTCTCAAGTTCGGTATTGCTGGGGTTGGGTGCGCCTACATACTTAACACCCCGTGGGTGTAAAATGAAGGTTTTCCGGGTAATCAGGTAATCTTCGCCAGCCAGACTGTCCCGGTCGGTTTCAGTTGGTACAAAGCCAACAGGGTTGCCGTTACCGTATCCGATAGCCCCCTGGGCGAAGATGAAAGTGGTAAATACACCATTAGTGGTATCAACAGGGCAACTATCATCTACGATTACCCGTTTGCCCATATAGGTTTTAATTTGAGGCATATTCTCAGACGGCTGAATAGTTTGGATAAGATTTTGTTTTGAAAGCGCAGCTTCAACTGCAGAATGCATTACTACTGCTGTAAGCTTTTCTTTGGCATCTCCCAGCTTTTGCAAAGCATCAATAAAAGTCGCGCCAGTAAACTTGGCAGCATCTCCGGTATTAGCAGAAATATCGTGTAAATTAGTTGCCATTGTCGGAGCGGCGAATACACCTTTGAGGATACTGATTAAAGCCGCTTGCATCCGCCGTCTCCAGTAGTCAGCTACAAGGTCGCCAATTACCAGCATTGGATCGTCGCCGGCTAAAGCTGCGGCAAGGTCATTAGCTCCCCATGCACGACCCCGACGGAGAATTACTGCGATATCTTGTCCAGCAGTAATCTTGCCAGGTGTTAATGCCCCCTGGTCGGTTAAAACCTCGTCTTCTCCGGTAAGGTCGTTCCAGAAGGGCATATTGACAACATGGGACGAGCTGGAGGCCAAGCGGTCAAACTCTTCACCGGTAGAGAGAATACCGCTTTGATAAAGTTCAGAAAGTTCCATGGTTCTTTGTATCACATACGGATTAAACACCTCAGGAATAATCACATCAGCGATTTTGGTAGTCATAATTCATCATCCTCCCTTTCGTTACTTTACTCCCGCTTCAGCCATGAGTTTTTGAGCCAAAGCAGGATTTTCTTTGAGAATTTTACCTTGTAAAGTAAGGTTGAAAGTTTCCTTACGCCAGGGATTTTGTATCCCGCTATTTGTTGTTGTCGGGTTAGTTCCTCCCCCAATTGGTTTTGAGGCTATGCCAAGCAGTTTTTTGAGCGCTTCCGCATCCTGCCGGATTGATTCTTCATCTTCTCCGAAGATGCGTCCGGCAAGGTCTAACGGTAAGCCCAGTTCAGTCAATACCTTCACTTTAGTTGCCTGGATTTGAGCTTCTTTGGTCTCACGTTCTTTTTCCTGGAGTATTCTTTCATACTCCTGGAGTTTGGCCTGAAGTTTCTCCTGTTCGGTCATCTGGGCTTCCTTGAGTTTTTGCAGTTCTTCTGCCGCCTTCTTTAGCTCGGCGTAGTCTTTGAATTTTTCCCTTTCCCGCTTGAGGCGTTCAGCGATAATCCGCTCTAACTCCTCTTGCGTAAAGGTTTTAGTTTCCGCCTGTTTGTTGTTTTGATTATCCTGCCCGGCGTCAGCAGGATTGGAATTGGTTTTGTTTAAAGCATCATCATTCATAAATGCTACCTCCTTTAACTTATTCCGTGCTTAACCGGCGCACGTTGCCGTAATATAAAAACCACCTAAATAAGTTATGAGCTAAAGCGCAGTTAAAATTTTTTCTTTAATGGTTTCACTGCGGAATACCTTCCCATCATCAAAAGTTAGGCTTAACTCCATAAACATAACCCCATCTGTTTTCAGATCATCTGCCTCCATATCGTAGTAAACCTAATTATTTACCTTATCAACGACGCACTCCCTCGTCCATTTCTGCCCCCGCAACTCAAAAGTAATGGTGGCGCTTTCAAGATATTGCAGCGATATTGTATTCCCATCATTGCCCTTGAAGCGAAATATCAACCGCGTTCCTTTTTCGCCGACCTTCATCTTACGCCACCACCTCCTTTTGAGTTATATCCAGTCGCAGTTCGTAGACCTTCTGGTCATCCAGTCGCAGTTCATAAACTTTATAAGTCAATGGCCTTATCCTGCCGTCGTCTACCCGTGCCGGTTTTATCAGCGTCAGCGTCACGGTAGAAACTACCGCCATTATCTTCGCTTCTCCACTCGGGATAGCTTCATTGGCTTCTGCGGTAATATTGCTTGCCTGTACTTCTATCCTTACCCCGGCCATTACTCTTGGTGCGGTTGCTATCGTCGTGGTTGCCGCTGTTGGTGCGATTATCACAGCTTCCTTCTGGCCGGTTACTGCTGGTGCATTTGCATTTGCCGTCGTCGTTGCCGCTGGTGCCGGAATTGTTGCCTTTACTGCCACATTCGGGCTTATTGCTTCTGCTGTCGCTTCTGTTATTGAAGCGCTTACTACCGCTTACCCAGCGCCCAGTATTGCCGGTGCCGGTGCTTGCGCTGTCGCGGTTGCGCTTGTGGCCTGTGTCTTGGCTTCGTTGCTTACCGCTGGTGCTGTTGCGCTTATATCTACCGTTGCTGCTGGTACTGCCACCGTTACAGGCACTACCACAACCGGACTTATCGCGTCTCCGTTTACTCCGGTGTTTACCGCCGTTATTACCGCATCCACTTTCACCGCTGGGCTAATTGCGGTTATCTGTGTATCTGCGATTGCTCCGGTTATGGCAGCGTTCTGCTGGGCCGTTATTGCCGGTGCTAATGCTGCATTTGTTGCCGCGGCCACAACTGCATTGACGGTTACCGGAGTAGCGGAAGCACCACTTAAAACAATTCCCTCTACCCGGCTATTATAACTTCCGCCAAAACGAAATCGTGCGTAAACCTCATATTCGTCTACAACTTCCTTTTCTGTATAGCGATAAAATGTCCACGTTGACGCTTCAAGGTTGGTTTTGTTTAGCTGTTCGGTGATAAATCTACTACTACTATTTAAGCTAAGTTTAACTGTTTCGGTTATAACGATTGCGTCTGTTGTGGCGAGTGTTCGGGCTGGACAGTTCCAAGTGGCAACCTGAACCCCACTTCCTGCAAATTGCCTACTGACCGTCGCAACGTTTGAACCGATTAGGGTTTCCACTCCGTTGCTCGCACGAACATAAACCATACTACTCCAGATTCCGGGATAATCTATGTCAACAACTTCAACATATTCTGATGCCGTGCTGTTTGTGGTTTTAAACGCCTTTGCTGTTAACCCGTTAACCGTCAGGTTATCGTTCGTATAATACCTTATTTCAGCCATTTATATCACCGCCTTATCCGGTGATGCCTAAGTGTTCTTTCGTCACCCCGTAAGTGTTGTAAAGCCATTGCCAATCTTCCTCGGTGCTAATTTCCTTTAAGACCTTTGTTTCGTCTATCTCTCCGCTGTAAATTACTGCTATTACCAGCACAGGAACCGGGCTGTCGGCTAATTCCTCCGGTGTTGGGAAAAAGGTAATTGTGCCGTCTGCCGCCGGGTATCCGTGCTTGCAGGTCATGCTTACGCTTATATTTATTTCTTGCTCTATCATCCCGGTGTTCGGGTCTTGAATAAGGTTTATCTCCCACGGGACGCATCTTGGGACAAAACCATATCGTGCGGAAGGGACTGCTTTTACTTGGCTAATTACTACCCGCATAATTTAGCCCCCTTATGCCGCTGTAATGGTAAATATTCCGCCTGCGTCCCATTGAATGGTAAAGTTTCCGTTACTGCTGGCTACATCCGCCCCAAAGTCAATATATCCCAGTAGTAAACTGGTCGCCGCGTTGCCAGTGTCTTTGTATATTACCGCATACCGGGCCGTTATCGTGCTGTTTGCCCAAGTAACGTCGTCGGCGTCTAAAATCGTTTTGTTGTTTGCGGCGTCATAGGTGATTGTCTTGTTCGCTAATGTTGCGCCGCCAGCTGTATAACCCGTCCCTGCAACTTCTCCAGTTACACTACTTTTAAACTGGTGAGTGTCTTGGTCGGGCGTGTAGGCGCTGGTGCAAAGCATTACCTTAATCGTGTCTCCTGTCCAGTTTACTCCGTTGCCGCTTAAAATATTTTTAAGTGCTTGGCCATACCATTTGGCTGTTACCGCCATAATATCTCCTCCTTTTTAATATGCTTATAACGCAAGAAGCGCCTAAGTCTCACTTAGACGCTTCTTAGGAACTCCATCTACTCTTGGTAGCTGAGCTTATAAAAATACCACCTCAACCGCTTTGGTTGGGTGGTTATTAATTCACTTGTGGGTTTAGTTTTCCTTCGACAACTTCATTAAGATACCACCACCAATGAGTTTTAGGCTTATTTTTTTGTTCCGCCTCCAAAAAACCCTTTAACACCTTATAAAATAATGGTGCCCTTTCAACGAGAATCTTATCATATTCTTTAACTTTTTCCTTTTCGTCATCCGAAAAAGTACTCATTCGTTCTTCGATAATATCCCTGCCGTTGAGTTCATATATATGTTCAAATGGGCTTAAATCCCATTCTCCTTTTACAAATAGCTCATAATCTTTAATTAACTTATCATTGTCCATTGGCTCTCAACTCCTTTATGGTACCCATATATTTCATACCCTCTTTTTTAATGTATTCCTCATAACTCATTTTATCAATTTTAAATGCAGTATCGATTATGCCATCTTGCCCAATTATCGCAATCCATTCTTTATCCCCAAAAACATAATATTTTTGTTTAAAACCCTTTTTATAATATAAATATACTTCATTATTAGGATTAGAGCATAATTCACGTATTTTATGGTTATACTCCTCTAACCCCCAACTTTCAGGAATTTGCCCAAGCCTTTTTCTTTTCCTAAGATGTTCAATATCTTTGTTTTTCTTCCAACTTGGGCCATTATTGATAATGTTTTCTGTTATAATTATAACATTGTATTTATCTTCATTCAATTGATAATGCTTAATTATTTGGCCATCAACCCCAACAGGTTTTTTCCCCGTGTATTCATAAGTTTTATTTAGTAATTTATACGCTTCCATTTTATCTTGTAAAGAATAATTTTTACTTAATAATACTTCCCTTGCCCTTCTCCTGTTAGTCGCTATTGTCACCGCATCCCGCATTTCTTTGTATGCTTGCTTTTCTTCTTCGCTTCTTGGGTCTTTCGTGAGTGAGGTATTACTATATTTCTCCACTTTTTCCGCGTCAGGGTCAAGTTCTCTTATATAAGGTTGCAGGGTATGCCGGCAGTTTGGATGAATTGGCGGCCTGTATTCGTCCGTCAACTTTGGATAGCGCTTATCTTGGCCGGAGATGCTAAATACCTTACCCTGGAGCGGAGCACATTTCTCACAGGTAGGATAATGCGTCGTTATCTTCACCAAATCAAGTCCCGCTTCTCGGCAGGTGTTTATCGTGGCCGCGCTTGCCGCTTCCCTGGTAGTCGTTCTGGCCACCATTTCTGCGTAGCTATCTAACCGCCATTTTCTCCCCAGCTTATCCACAAAAGCTGTTTGTCCCTGGTCAAGTAGCCGCTGAATCACCCTCTGTTTCATATCCTTTATCGTGGTACCGCTGGCCATTTTGCGTCCGGTTTCTTCTAATGCCACCTGCCGGAATACATCGTTAACTCTTCGCCCAATAAACTGGAACGATTCGTGCATACTCGATACCATGTTCTGGGCTATCACGTCTATTGCCCTTTGATGAACTTGGGCAAAGCTGGGGTTTTCTTTTACTGCCATTCCCAAGCTGTTAAGGTAAGCCCATGTTTCGGCCGAGGCCTGCGAATACACTTGCCCTATTACCTGCTGTACCCATTTTCGCGTTTCTTCATCAAGCTGGTTTAGGATGTCGTAAACTTCCTTGAGCATATCCTTCCAGTAGCTTATTGCCTGCCCTTTGGCTTCTTTGGTGATTATGATTTGCAGGATTTCCTCAAAGCCCCGGCGGTAAAGTTCAATAAGTTGTTGGATTAATTTTTCATCCAATGGCATTATTCTTCACCGCCAGCATTAGACGGCGTTATTTGCTCTGGTTGTTGTATCGTCGGCTTAAATACCAACGGTACCTGTGCATTTGCCTCAGCAGTTATCCGCATAAGTTCTTCTCTCAAAGTATCCGCTTCAAACTGGAATAATCGCCGTATTGCTGTTTCTCGGCTTTCCAGCCCATTTTGTACCAGTATGGAATGAATTTCCGCTTGTTCTTTGTCGTCCTGCGGTAGGCCGTCGTTCCAGGTTATCTCGATATTTTCCAGCTTCACAGCTCCCGGCTTGCCCTGGGCTACTTCAAGCTCACTCGCAAGCCGGAGAACTTTCTTGAGCGCCGGGTCAAACCGCATTCTAATTCTATTTACTTTTGCCAGCGGGGCCATCATAAGGCGACGGAGTGCACTTCCACTTTCGGCTAACCCAGCTTTAAGCTGCCCAAACGCCGCAGGTGAAGTTTCGCTTAGAATGTAAAGTTGTTCCATCAAAATCTCAATATGCTTAAATGCAGCTTCAAGCTGGCCATCCCAGGTGACGTAACCCGGTGGCTTTTCGTCCGGTCCTACGGGAAAGTACTTGCCACCACCTCGGAATGACCATTCGCCAGTTTTAGGATCTTGCTCCAGCGCCGTATCCGGACCATACATGTTTGGATCCGCGTGCTTGTCAAGGATTCTGCTTATTTGCGCTACTCTTATCTCCAGTTCTTGAATTATGCTGTCCAAATCCGAGTAATCGTCAATACCGTGGACACGGTCAGAAGTGACAATGTTGTTTACCGGCACTATTAGGAAGTCATCCACTCCAGTTAAAACTTCTTCCTCCTCCAATAGCCCGGCAATTCTGCCATCTTTAAGCGCATATCTTCGAGTAGTGATTTTCCCTTTCTCGTGAATTTCGGCAATCAAATACTGCTGTTTTTTCTCGCCCAGCAAAGTCGAAGCGGTTTCTTCAACCACATAAGCCAGGACATGGGCCACAATCTCTTTCACATTTTCCGGCTTCACTACCGGAAACCATACCGCCGGTTGCTGGGCCTCAATGATTCCCCGCTTGTCGTAGCGCACCTTAAAGAGGCCCGTCCCAAAGCGGCTTGTATCTAAAACCACTTCATAGCCCACATTATAAAGCTGGTTTTCTTTGATTAACCGCTCCAAATTTTGCTGCTCCGGGCTATTCCTGTCGCCCGCCGATATTCTCGGAGGTTCGCCCAGAAGCAGGTCTGCCCAAAGTGTGCTCAGTCGCTTAGGCCAGTTTAGGATTATCTCCAGCGTTGCCGCTTGGTCATTCCGGAGCAGTTTAATCCACTGCGAATAAACCTGGTCGTGCTTGCCCTCGAACAGTTTCCGGTTGTTGTCGTAAAGTTGAAGCCTTTCCAGTTCTGTCGGCGGCGGCCATTTATGGCCTACCGCAAGAAAATCTAAGCTTGTCAGCAAAATCATCACCAACCTTTTGGTTTGTCTACCACCGTTCTATTTCGTTCAACCATGTCATTTTCTAAAGCATATCTAACAGCATCAATGCTGTGGTTGTTTTTATCGGGGAAATCGGCTTTGAAGTTGCCGTTGTTATCTTTTTCTAACTCGTAATTCAAAAACTCCCTGGCTGTATTCGGGCATCTTTCCGGGTCTATCACTATTTCCTCTAAATCCTGTAAAAACTTAATCCCAAATTCAACACTTCCAGGGCCTTTCTTTGCACCGTATACTTTCAGCCCATAACTCTTTAACTCGGCAATAGATTTAGGTTCTGCACTGTCTGCGGTTATTGGTGAGTTTAATTTGTTTTCCTCCTTGATTAACTCAGCCAGGCGCCTGTTTGATAAACCAACCTGATGTATTTCATAAAAAATAAAAAGCCGCCTCCGAGTGCGGTCATAATGGCAAACTGTATAATGAACGGGGTCTACTGCATAACCCCAGTCAATTCCCCGGCGGATGCGGTCAAATGCTTTTATTTCATCATCGGTAATTTTTCGAATTGTAATGTTACTAAAAATTTCCCCACCAGTTCCGGTAATTTCCCCTAAATACTCATGTCGGTAAGCTCTCTCGTTAATCCGTTTTAAATGCTCTGCTTCAATTAAAAACTGTTCCCCAAGCCATTCACGAGGAACAGTTAAATATGTGCTGTGATGAACTTTCCTGTCTGGTCTCTCAATCAATATCTCTTCGTTTACCCACGCATTTACTCTGTTAGGTGGATTATAAGTGTAAAATACAACAAATTGTTCTCCACCCCGCATCAATGATTGATTGATGATTCGTATTTCCTCCATGCCGTTAAACTCGTCAACTTCTTCATACCAAATGAACTTGATATAGCCTTTTGATACTTTCGTAGATCTGATTTTTTTAGGCTTATCAGCACCTCTAAAAAGTATTTTTTGCCCCGTTGGGATATATGTCATCTCCATTGGGTTATGTTTAATATCCCAATAGTCGCTTACTTTCAATTTCTCAATTGCCCAAATCAATTGTTCAAAGACACTATCCTTTAGCGTTTCTTTAACTTTTCTCAAAACCACTGCATTAGCGTTAGGGTCTTTCATCATCCCAAGTATTATCTCTATGCTTGCAAAAGAGGATTTACCGCTGCCACGTCCACCTTTTAGCCAATAGTGTGTATACCTGTTGTGTTTTATATCGTTGTGTATTTCATAAAAGCTCGGTGCTATTAATTCACTGAGCTTAATTTTCTCCATCATTGTTATCATCCTCAATGTCGTCAACAATTACCACGCCCATATTGCCGCTAACGTTGACCTTTTCGGTAAACAGTGCATATCTTTTGCCCAATAACTCTGCTGCTTTTACTCTATCTTTTGCTGATACTTGTTTTTTGATAATTTTTGCCTCGCTTATATAATCCCCCTTGTTTTCAGTAACAACAACCTCCTCGGTTTCTAATCCCCGCATAACCCTTGTAAGAAATTCCAAGACTTCATCCTGTGAAGCAATGCGTTCGTTGTCTTTCTGCTTCATCTTTTCTTCGATGTAAATCCTAAGTTTTACTAAGTTTTGGCTTCCAATAACATCTAAGTTTTTTCCTTTATATCCTGCCCTTCTTGCTGCTTCTGCTGCATTTCCTGTCTCGATATAGTAGTCAATAAACCTTTTTTGCTTTTCTGTTAATTTTGCCACATCACCTCACCCACCTCGTTATCCAACAAAAAAGACACCTTTACGGTGCCTTATTTTCCTTTACATCCCATGTATAATTACAATCTTTGCATTGCCAAAAGCTTTTGCCTAATGGTGTTATAATGCCCAACAAAATTAATATTAGAACAGCAATCCACAACGGTGGGATTAAAAAAGCCACCCAAATTAAACATCCAGCACTACTAAGAAAAGCTATTGACAATGCCCATTTACTCATTTTTTGCACCCGGTTTGACCCGCACCTTGGGCATGGGGTCCAGTTCTCCATCATTACCCCTCCAATTCATTTTTATGTTACTTTATTCGACAATATGGAGGGATTTTCCTGCACTTCCTATATTCCCTCTCACCCACCGCCCCCACCCTGGCGGTTTTTTTATGCTTGGGTGTTGTACCCGCCTATAAAGGCACTACCTTTACCAATAAAAAAAGAGCCCGAAGGCTCCTGCTTAAAATTAATTATTTTTTTAACTTAAAATTATGGTTTTTGTATACAAGTTCTTCATCAAAATCAAATCCACACTCTTGTAATATTCTTATAGTACCTCGCGGGCCTTCTCCTACATATCCTGCTGTGCAATCGCCAACAATATAAACTAAAAAGCACCCGGCTTTCCGAGTGCTTACACTATTCTACGGTAGTATTTTACTACATATTTTTGCGAAAAAAGTCCCGAACTTTTTAAGCTATTCTATCAACTTTAATTAAACCATACTGTATTGCCAACATTGCAGTATAAAGCACTATTTCGTTCTTCCATGTAAAGTATGTAGTCCGTTCAATATGCAACTTGTTACAAATATATCTTTCTGCGTACTCATCAAAATATCTCATTTGCAACAATTTCCCTTTTTCTGTCCCCTTAAAGTGTTCTATGACTTTTTCAATAACCTTAATCCATTTTTCATATTTTTCAATTTCCGCATTGCTTGCCAGTTTAATCGCTTTAAGCGCAGTCGGATCGGAATGGCGGCTTATACCTCCTCCGCCTTGCTCAATAAGCTGTCGTCCGCTATTAAGAACTTCATCCCTGTATTCATTGATTTCTCTACGAATATTAAAGTAATTAAAAAGATACCATTCTATTTTTTTATAAATACTGCGTTCCAACACCGCCATTCCGGTCCCTCCTTACCCAGCTTTTTTGCCATACCGTTTACTGTGCCAAATAGTCTTTTTAAATCCGAATTCATCTAAGTACACTGCCTTACCGCAATCGGTTTTCCACAACGCCATCAGCCAACCTCCTCAAGCTCTATCTCCGCCCTTTCTTCCTCTGGACAGTCCACCAAGTATATCCCGATTCCTCCCCTCCAAACCATAGTTTGTCTACCACAGCAAGATAGTCCGGGGTAGCCCGGCCGCCCAGTCTGGTCTCCCATTCCGGACACATCTGTTTTATTGAGATTGAAGCAGGCCCTTCCTCGTATTTCCATCGAAATATACCATCTCTCCAAAACTCCCACGGTACGACGAAGAACCGACTCATGTTAAATCCTACTAGGATAAAGCTAATTCCGCCGTCTCTGGTCCAATCTTCAAGGAACTGCGCCTGATGGTCTTCCACACGGTCCCATCTGATTCGCTCTCCGGCGCAATGTTTTGCATCAAAAGCAAGAGAGCGACCGCGGTAGGTCCCTAAAAAATCCACCGCGGCCTTTTCCTCTACCTTTGCGGTTACTATTCGCCCCCGGCTATCCCTGAGTGGTATCCATGCTGTGGGTACTTTGTGGATAACCGCCCGGCGTTGTGCTCGGTACTGCCGGTTGGCCATGATGATCAGTTCTTCAAGCGGTCGGCCCCGGTTGGCCTGCTGCCTTATCATCCTGCCGCCTCCATATCCTTTTTGAATACCGCTGAATTCTGTGGCGTATAGCATCTTTGCTCATACCGTAGATTTCAGCAATTTGTTTATATGTTAGTCGATGTTCATTCTTCAACTTTACCATATCCAAGACATCCTCTTCGGTAATGTCTTTTCGTTTCCGCCATCCAATAGGCTTCCCTTTGTCCAAGTATTCAAAAGCTAATTCAGGGCTTGCATTAGCCAGAATACTCACAGCCAGGGCCAGATAATTCTCCATCAGTGGATCGGTTCCCATGTGGTAAGCACCTCTTGGCCTTCTGTCAGCTTTAATGCAATCAAAGCATTTGTCAATTAACCCCGCTTTGGCCATATTTACTCCCCCATTAATCTGTAATTAGCTTCATGGTCCTGGACAACCACCATGTGGCCCTTGCCCCGCTCGACAATCCGCGACCCTATTGTGCCGTTGTCAATCTTTAGCAATTGTTGAGGGGTCCGATTACTGCTGATTATAGTGGGCTTAAGGTTCAAATACCGGTAATTAAGCACTTCAAAGGTAATTTCCAGCTCAAATTCTCTTGGTTGTTCTTTTCCCCAAAAGAGGTCGTCCCAGATGAGAAGCTCGACCTTCTTCATTTGTTCCAACTTAGCTGCTATACCCTCTTCTCCTTGTTTTCTAAGCAAATCTTTTAGCTCTCCAAGACCCTCTACATGCTGGAAGTACAACGTTGGAATTCCCCGGGCCAATAACCAATTTGCAACCGCCATGCTGAGGTGAGTCTTGCCGGCTCCCGGTTCTCCAAGAAATACCAACCAGTTATTTTCTTGCTTTTGAATTTCTGTAAAGCGCTGGGCATAATCTCTTGCACATTCAAACATTGCTTTGATAATGGGCGGCCGATTGTCCGTCACAAAGTTTTCAAAGGTCTTTGCACGGAAGGCCGGGGTAATCTGGCTACTTTTAAAAAGCCTTTCCAAGCGTTTTTGTTCCTGACAATGGCATATCCGGGCTGTGTTGTTGTCAATTATGATGATTCCCCGGTCCTTACAGTCTGGACAATACTCATGATCCTTTCCAAAGGAATTTGTCAAGGTTGATGGCCTCTCTCGCATCAGGAGGTTGGCGGCCTTGTCCATTTAACTTCACTCCCTTTTCTTCAAGTTTTCCTTTAAGTTCACGCTCTTTAAGTAAACGGCGCATTATGCCTGCCGTATAATCTTCCTGTTTGCTCTGGTATTTACGCAAGTGAATATCCAGAGCTTCCATTACAATCTCAACAGGAAAGCGTTCCCAATAGTCCATCTCTTTGGCAACGACAGTCGGTGCAATCTTTGCAGTTTTTCTGGTAAATCTAATGGTCTCCCAGTAATTGCGAATAATAGCTAACTGCTCATCGGTATATCGTTGGTAACGGCTCAGGATATCCTCGATGTTTTGTGGCTCGTTTTTCTTTTTGGGGGGAAGTGGTAATATACACACCCCAGTATTTTCTTTAATATTTTCTTTCGGTTCCCTGTAACCGTTGGGGCTCAAGGCTTCCGTGGCACGCTCGGTTACTGTTTTGGTAACCTGCTGGTTACTGTTTTGGTAACCACCATTTTCAGGGCAGGTTACTGTTTTGGTAACTTCGGTTACCATTTCAGTAACTTTTTCATCCCTTGAAGTTACCATTTTGGTAACCTGATTGACCTGATGGTTACCATTTTGGTAACTATCTTCTCCTTCCTCAGTTACTAAAACGGTAACTTTTTCTCTATCCTCAATGTTTCTTCGGAGAACTTCATCGAAGCGTTTTTTGTCAGCGCCCTTTACTAAGCTAATTCTCCATTGGTCGTAGTCCTTATTTATTGAAATTCTATTTCCATCTATTATCAGGACTTTGGCTTTTACTAAATAATCTAGTTCCTTTCGTACGTGAGTTTTGTAAACCCCGACGAGTTCGAAATCTACAGGTCGTAGAATAGCGCTTTTCTTGCCGCATCCATAGCTCATACGAATTACAAGGTCAATAATATTCCTTTGTCTCTTGGTAAAATCGGCCTGCATTATGGCTGTATAAAGTTCGTTTGAGATTCTTGTAAATTCATCAGGTTGTGGGTTTGCCACTTGTCAGCCCTCCAGCCCATAATTATTTTAGGCACTTGGATACTCATTCCAAATCTTTCCGTCTAACTCGGGCATCTTCACTATCCTACCGCTGATCTCCATCTGCTTTAAAAAGAATGGTACACCGGCGGCTACGCATTGGTCTCGTAAACTACGAATCCACTGAATGTTTGCAGGTCGTCGTTTGGGACCGGTTTCGCCGCCGACAATGACCCAATTAAGAGACCAATTAAGATAGAAATCGTGAGTACATTCCGGACAACATTTTTGACCTTTACGCCATAAAACAGGTCCGCATTTGGTTGCTGGCATTCCGCAACCTTCGCATATTCCTAACCATTTTGATAAATCCACTGGATCTAATAAAGGTTCACAACTAACAAACCGTACAGTTGCTGGTATCTGAAGTAATATTGGAATTCGTTTATTGGCCATTTTTTGGTTTTCAACTGTAACACCTAGCCATAAATTTTTAATTGTGCCATGAATACATCTCTTAAAAAAGTCCTGCATCCGTTCTGGTCGCTTGGTAAGAATCATAAAGATGTGTTGTGGGTTTTGTTTCACTGTAAGTAAAACCCGGAAAATAAATTCATCTGGAACATCGGGGTGGAATAGGTCTGACATGCTACACACAAAAACCCGCAGTGGTTTACGCCACCGATACGGTTCTAATAGGCGATCCTCATGCAACGTAACCATAAACGGCTCATCCTGCGGATACCCGCACCTACCACGCAGCCTATATGCCATCCTTTTGGCATAGCAGTTCTGGCATCCTTCTGATACCGGTGTGCAACCTGTAATTGGATTCCATACTGCATCGGCCCATTCTATATTAGTCCGCCTCATTAATTCTCATCTCCTTTAGTTTTGGCGGGCAGGCTGAGTGGGGGAAAGATGGGATAGATGGGGAAAAGCCCGCCCGCCGTGATATTATTTATGCTCCTGGTAAATCCGGATCAGACTCATATTCCGGTACTTCTTCAATTTCTAATTCATTGTTTTGTAATTTATCAATAAGCTCACTGGCTTGGACTCTCGTCAGTTCCTTTGTACTGTCGACACCGTACTTCGTTAGAATGATTGCTTTTATTTCGTCTTCAGAGATACCTTGTTTTTTGGCAAGCACAAAGATCATTTTGCGCTGTTTTTCAGTAGCCTTATCGTTACCATTTTCAGACGGGATAATTTCTGGTTCTGCGATTCTATTTTGTTCAGGTATATAACTTTGCCCCATTTCTTCATGCGCATAAATACCAGACAAATCTTGGGGAAAAGCCTTTCTTATAGCCAATGCTTCAGCACATTTTGCTAGCATCAAATCAGGCATTTTAGCCCAATTTTCAAAAAGTTTTCCATCACTTTTTCTTTGAGCATAAGCATCAAACCTTGCTACAGCCCAGATTGGTTCTTTAAAATCAGATCGCAAAATTCCAACCTTAGCTGCAACAGGAGGATCTGGTGATAACCATACATCGCGCCATTGTCCATCTTTACCACACCAATATGGCCCTAACTGACCTGCGTATTTTCCAGACCTTTCCGCAATAACTCTGAAGCCATCTATCCCAGTTTGAATAGTTCCGACTTCAACAATGCTTCCATCAGGCTGCCGTTGTTTTCTTTTTACAAAGTGAATTTGTCTTGTTAGCGGATCTAATCCAGTACGCTTTGCTTGATATAGAAAAAGTGCTAATTCGTCATCCGTAGCACCTCGTGCCACAGTTCGTTTAATTAGTTCTATTTGATCTCTTGTAAAAGTCATATTAGGTAACCCTTGTTTTTCTGACAAAGCAACTACTTTTGTGTTCTCATCCATATGCTATCCCTCCGTTACTTTTCCTTTTTTTTAGTAACCTTAAAGCCTTCAATAACTCGCTCCCGAATATACGGAGTTAAGTCAAGTATTTTAGCTAACTCTTCTTTATCCAAGTCCCTTCTTACTTGCTTATATATCGAGCAAATATACCCTGATATTTCTGCTTTCTCTAAACCGTTTTTCCTCATCCAGTTTTTCAGCCGTTCTTCATGCTGTTTCTTTTCAGCTTCCAGCTCCTGAATCATCCGCCGAAGCCTATCAATTTCAGCTGGCAATTCATTTATCTCCAGCTCTCTCACGAGCTCCACCGCCACCTAAACCGCCTCCTCATTATGTTGTAATTTTCCGGTCAACTTGTTGCGTCCATCATAATGTTTTGGTAAATTAAGCATTTTCTCAACTTTCGCCAAACAATCAAAACATATATCTAAATCTACTTCACGCCAAAAACGCGCGTCAGGTGGAAAACTTGAAATCTTAAGTGCATAAATATTGTTTTCTGTAGTTTCACGATTGCAAACATCGCATGTATAAAAAACTTTCCGCATTTAAACCGCCTCCTTGATAATCTCAATCTCTAAATCCGATGCTTTTAAAAAGCTTTTTACAATTTCCAGCACATTCGCAATGTATCGTTTTGCATGATATTCATTCTGAAAAGCTCTTCTTGCGAAAACTATTTCCTCGCCAGCAGTTGTTATAAAGTAAACTGATGCAATAAAGTTTTCGTGGTATTCATCAATATCCGAGGATATTTTCGCAACATTGTCCATATTGAACATTTCTCCATTATGGCCTATCCACATGCTTAAGCGCTCCTTTCCAAATTTTGATAAATTACTTTAAGCCTTTCCCAAGCTTTGTTGCATCTTTTTAAGCCTTTAAGCCATTGTCTGAATTCTCGATTTTTCCCTACAAACTTGGCCATCATTTTCATTCATTGACACCTCACATTGTCAGTGATAAAATGAATTTGGGATGTTTTAGTATGCGGCTTTGAAAGCCGTTTTTTCTTTTTTAAAGAACTCTCCTTGGCGGATAAAAGCGTCTAATGTTTTCATCATCTTTAAATGCCTGAGATTCAAGCCATTGAAGAAACAATCTTTTCGGTATTCTTATTTGCCGGCCGATTTTAACTTTTGGAAACGATACCTGGTTCACTATCTCGTAAGCTTTGTTGGTGCCAATCTTCAATACTTTCTTGAGGTCCTCCACCGTCAGCACTTCTGGAATATCCTCATAATTCATCTTCTCACCCTCCCTCATTAACCTGAGAAAACCACAGTTAATGCTGCCCCTGCCATCTCGTTGATTTCTTTTGTAATGCGCTGCCATCTTGGCTTTTCATCTTCATCAATTTCTCCATCACAAATTATTTCAATTATTTCCGGATTAATTTTCTCTACATCGTTTAGTTCTTTTTGCAGCTTAAGTACAGCCCTGGAAATGTCATTTAAACTAATATCCGGCAAATATCTCCTGCCAATTTTAGTTGAGTTTTTCAAATGCATATAAGCTAAGTACTTTGCATCGTAAATTTCAATCATTCTTTCTACTACATCGTCCGGAGGAATTGTTTTACCGCTTTCATAATCGGCTAAACTTCTAACGCTAACGTATAGCATTTCTGCTGCCTCTTCTTGTGTCAGCCCTGCATTTTTTCTTGCAATTTTATAAATATTGCTGCAATCTCCTTTCATTGCCTCACCTCCCTTCGTGGAAGATAATTAAGTTAAGAAATCGTCATTATCGCTTTCCCTCCCGGCCCTACCCCGATTCCCCGCAAGCGGTGGGGCTAAATTAAGCCACAATGCAAACTTTGGTTTTGTCCCGATAACCTTGTACCATACGAAACTTATCGTTATCATCCCAACCAGTTGCTCTTAGAAAAAATCCGGCATATTCTCTCCGAACAATCTCCCTTACCTCCCAAACCATCCCATCAGGATCCATCACCTTATCGCCTTTTTTAAGCTCCCAGATGTCGATGTACTTTTTCCCCACTCTCCCTCACCTCCTTACCCCGCTTTGGTCTGGTGTTTTTCTTGGCGTTCTGCAAAGTTAGAGGGTAAAAAAAGGTCATTAGGAGTAACTTTCAAAATTGCAGCTATATCAAGAGCAGTTTTCAAAGACATCCTTCGCGTACCATTTTCTATTTGACAGTAATAACTTTCAGATATACCTAATTTTTTGGCCATCTCCATCTGGGTAAGCCCATTGGCTTTGCGTAATTGTTTCAGCTTATTCATTGTCTCCCTCCTTCCTTGCATTTTGCAAATCTTTGATTTTATTCTAAACCTATCTTTGCATATTGTCAAGTTTTATTTTTGAATTTGCAAAGAAAATTTTTTTATCTTATCACTTTGCTATTTGCAATGTTATAATTTTGGTAAATAGAGGTGATTCTGGTGAACTTCGGGCAAAGACTTCGACAATTGCGTACAGAAAGAGATTTAACTCAGGCAGAATTGGCAAAATTGCTTTCAATTGGGGAATCCACAATATCTTTTTATGAATCAAATAAACGGCAGCCAGATTTCGATACCCTCATTAAACTCTCAAATTTTTTTAATGTTTCAATAGATTTTCTTCTTGGTCGCACTGATGAAAGTAATAAATTTATTCAAAACACCAAAACTATCCCTTTACTTGGGACAATCCGTGCAGGCATTCCTTTATTAGCTGAAGAAAATTGGATTGAGGAGATTGCATTACCAGCAGGTATAAAAGCGGATTTTGCCTTACAAGTTGAAGGAGAATCAATGATTTATGCTGGGATCTTCCCTGGAGATATTGCATTTTTCAAACAAAGCGAAACAGCAACTAATGGACAAATTGTTGCTGCTGGAGTTGTAGAAGAAACTTGGAAAGCGAATCTTAAATTTTATGTGAAAACAAATGGAAAAGCTTTCCTTAGGTCAGCAAACCCAAAATACAAAGATATTGAGATTACACCACAACACAAAATAATTGGGATTATGACTGGGCTTGTTCGCCATAATCCCCCTTCAATGACAGATTATATTTCACTAGTAATTACTAAAGACGAATTTGAAAATTCTTGGATTGAAACAATTGAAACAGCTTTATCTCTTGGAATGTCACCTATTCATGTAAAACAATTAATTGAGATACAAGCTACTCTTTCAAAAATGATCAAACCCAATGAGTAAATTTTAAAGGAGGTTTTTTTATTATGAGTTTTAAAATGGATCAACCGGAAAAGTTTCCTTGGTTTAGAAAAATTCCCGGTTTTAGAAGTGGTAAACCTTTAAATATGATAATAGCCTCAATCTTTTATCTTACATACCTGGTTATGGCGATTAGCATAATTCGTGAATCATCTAATAATTTTTGGGAAACTGTTGCAATTTTTTCATTAGTCTTTTTGTTACCAATAAGTTTAATTGCCTCAATATTTTTAGCTTTTAAGCGTGATCCTCTTTGGAAAAAGTGGTTAGCTGGAGCAGGAATTGCTTTTTTAGTTTTTTTTGTTAGCGTAATAAATTCCCCAACTTCGCAAGCACCGAATAATAATGCCTCTAAGCCTACTTCAAAACAAGAAGTTGTAGCTACCTCCCAGCAAAATCAATCCACTACTGATTCAATAAGCTCTGAAAAAACACCTACCATAGCCCCTCAAAGCCAAAATTCACAAACAAATGAAAATACTCAACAGTCCTCCCAAGATCAGCAAGCCCCTATCCCTTTAATTGCCGCTAAAGTTACAAAAGTAGTTGATGGTGATACTATTTATGTTCGACTTCCCAATGGTTCTGAAGAAAAGGTTAGGTTTATCGGAGTTGACACTCCTGAAAGCACAATTCAACATGAGCCATATGGCAATGAAGCTTCAAATTATACAAAGTCTAAGTTGGCCGGTAAAACTGTTTACCTTGAAAAAGACGTTAGCGAAAGAGACAAATATGGAAGATTGCTCCGTTACATTTGGTTAGCAAAGCCCAAAGAAATAAGTGAAAGCGAAATTAGGTCAAAAATGTTTAATGCCATTCTCTTGCTCGGAGGTTATGCCCAAGTTGCCACTTATCCTCCGGATGTAAAATATGTAGATTACTTTGTCAAGTTTCAACAAGAAGCAAGAGAAGCCGAAAAAGGACTTTGGGGAATTTCACCAACTCAAGAAGAAGATATTAGCTTAGCTATTCAGTATGTCGGAAATAAAAATAGTAGGAAATTCCATTACGAGGACTGCCGCTGGGCTAAAAAAATTGCACCTTCTAATAGGGTTTACTTTAAATCGAGAGAAGCAGCTATAAATGCCGGATATGTTCCTTGTAAAGTATGTAATCCATAGCCTTAAGGCAAAATCCTTGGGGGTATTTAGATGAGTTCTATAGAAAAAATTAAACAATCATTAAAAGAACAAAAAAGTTTATTAATTGGATTATGTTTTTTTATTTTGGTATACGTTATAGGCTTAACGCACCCCCAAACAATTCAAGAAAAAGAAGACAATGCCGTTAATAAGACAACTACAACCCAAAAACAAGAACAGCAATCTACCTCCGAATTTGTTCCTGCTATAGTTGTCAGAATTCATGACGGTGAAACAATTACAGTACAGCTACCTGATGGAGCTAAGGAGAAAGTTAGACTAATTGGTATTGATGCTCCCGTTGAAGATACTCTTATAAATTTAAGCAGTAAAGATCCAGCAAAGTTAACTTTAGCTGATTTATGGGGTAAAACTGTTTATCTTGAAAAAGATGCTGTTAATAGAGATAGCAATGGTTACTTGCTCCGTTATGTTTGGTTAGAAATACCGGATATTAAACCAAATGTAATAAGTGATTCCGAAGTACAGAAAAAAATGGTTAATGCCATTCTCTTATTAAATGGGTATGGCAAATATATTAGCACTTCGCCAAATAAAAAATATGAAAGTGAATTAGCGCGAAGCGAATTTGAAGCTTTTGCTCATAAGAAAGGAATATGGTCAATAAGTACAGCACCACATGCCCCACCCGATTCAAATAAAAGCGTTAAAAAACAAAATATTATAGTTTATGTGACATTAACAGGTCATAAATACCATCGTAGCTGGTGCCGATATTTGAAATACAGTAAAATCCCAATTAGTCTTGGTGATGCCATTAATGAAGGATATGAGCCTTGTAGTGTGTGTAATCCACCCCAATAAACTATCTTGTTGGCTTGTTTAAAGAAAAAAGTAGATAAATTGCAGGAATAAATATGCTAATTAGGAGGTAACAATGCCCACGTTAAGCTTAATGGAATATATTGAAAGTGTTGTAGGGGGATTAGGTGGCTTTTTTCTTGGAATGTTTTTTCTAACACTTATTATGTATTTAACTTTTCCAAAAGCAAATTATGGAATTGATATTATTACTGTTCTAATTGTAGAAGCAATAGCTACAGTATTTTTCTTCACTGTAAAGTATTTTATAAGTAGCTTTATAGATAGCATTTATAAAAAATCTGGAATAAAAGATGTTGATAAAATGAGTGGCGAACAGTTTGAACACTGGCTGGAACTATTATTTAAAGACTATGGCTACAAAGTCAAACGAACCCGCAAAACCGCTGATTACGGAGCAGACCTAATTATTGAAAAGGACAATATAAAAATTGCGGTCCAAGCTAAAAGACATAAAAACAAAGTAGGAATAAAAGCCGTTCAGGAGGCTATTTCAGCAGTAAAATTTTATGGTTGCCAAAAAGCTGCAGTTTGCACCAATAACTACTTCACTGAAAATGCGGTAAATCTTGCAAAGGCTAATAATGTTGAGCTAATAGATAGGGATAAGTTAGTAAAGCTTTCTATGGATAGAAGAAATAATTAATAATTATGTCTTATTAGTAGACGTGGAGCATTTTAATCAACTTACTTTTTACTTCAAATAAAAACCAAAAGAATATAAAAGAAGGAGCGATAAGCTACGATTTACAAAATTTATTGCGACGAAAGTAGACAAACTAATTCTGAATATATATTAGTTGGTGGAATATGGATATTAAAAGAAAAAGGATGGAATTTTGTAAACGATTTCGAAAAGTTTTGCCAAAATGTTTTAGGCTTAAAAAATCCTATGGGGCACATGAAATGGACTAAAGTCCCCCCATCAGCAAATAGTAAGTACTTCAAAGCATACGAAAAATTAGTTGACTTATATTTCGAATATAATTCAAAAAATATAATGTTTTTTAGAACCTTAATAGTTAATAAAAACGATTATGATTTTACTCATGAAAAATTTTATAAAGGTGATTACGAGGAAGGTTTTTATAACCTCTATTGCCAACTAATATTAAACTGGCTTCAAAAATCAAACGAATATCACATCCGAATAGCTCATCGACCTATAAAAAAAGCTTCTAGAGATGATTGTGAAGAGTTTAGACTTAATTGGTTAAAAGAAAAACTTAATAATAAGTTTGAAAGTACAATAAATAAATATTCATGGTTTTTCGGTTATCAAAAAGTAAAGCCTCCAGTAATAACTATAGAAAGTAGAGAAGCAAGAGAAAGGAGACTTATACAAATAGCCGATATATTAATGGGAGCAGTTGGCTTCTATTGGAATAAAGAACATTTGAAAAGTAACGTCAGAAATGGTAAACTCACACTCGCAAAATACATTGCATCAAAATTAGGAAGAAATGATTTATTGTTTACTACTAAATGGAATGATAAAAGATTTAACATCTTTCTTTTTGATACATCAAAAACCAAGTTAAAAAAATAAATTAGGCGTCCCTGGGCTAACTGTGTCATAATTCACAGTTATATCTCCGCAGGTGACGCCATTATTCTCAATTTATTTTGGAGGCTATGGGGACCATCCTACGCAGGGACAGCCCTGTTTCAGATGGCCTATTAATATTATACGCCATTATCCAAAAAAAATCCTTCTTTTTTGAAAAATTTTTATGTTAAATTTTTTGTTAGTGGGGAATTTTTTATTTTCTTTTCTTTCGAACATTTGTTTTGGAGGTGTTACTTTGCGCGGACACATAAGAAAAAGAGGCAATTACTATTCGGTCGTTCTCTACTTAGGTAAGGATGAAAACGGCAAGAAAAAATACAAATGGATTGGAGGATTCAAAACCAAAAAAGAGGCCGAGAAAGTTTTGGCGGAAATGATAAACAAGGTAGAGACCAACAATTTTATATTCCCTGAAAAGATTACCTTGAAGGAGTTTTTGAATTACTGGTTAGAGAACTATGTCCGTCCCAACCTCTCACCTACTACTGCTTATGGCTACGAGGCCATTATTAATTTACACATTATTCCTTTTTTCAAAAACATCGAGCTTCAAAAAGTACGGCCAATTGATATTCAGCAGTACTACAATTCAAAAAGGGATGAGTTATCAGGGAAAACGCTATTGCAGCACCACCGGATACTACATAAAGCGTTTGACTTTGCTATGAAATTGCAATTAATCCCTAATAACCCAATCGACTTTGTCGATAGCCCGAAAGCTAAGAAGTATAAAGCAAAAATCCTTGATTTGAAAGAAATTAAAACCTTGCTAAACGCTTTAAAAGATACTGACTTAGAAGTTCCAATAAACTTAGCACTTTCATTAGGTCTAAGACGCGGCGAATTGCTTGCTTTAAAGTGGGAAGATGTTAATTGGGAAGAAGGTACGATCCAAATTAGAAGAAACTTGGTCCGGGCAGGCACGAAACTAATTTTAAAAGAACCTAAGAGCGAAACCAGTATCAGGACCTTGAAACTTTCTAAAACACTTCTAACCATGTTAAAAAATCACCGCAAAAAACAAATAGAACTTAAACTAATGCTTGGCAATGAATACAAAGACACTGGATTTATTTGTTGTAAAAACAATGGTGAAATGATAAACCCAAGCACTTTTAGCCATCAATTCTCTGATTTCCTAAAAAAGCACGGGCTTCCAGACATTCGTCTGCATGATCTGCGACATACAAACGCCACACTAATGCTCAAAAGTAATATTCCTGCCAAAATTGCAAGCTCCAGGCTTGGCCACTCAACAGTAGCCATCACTCTTGACTTATATTCGCACGTTTTAACCGACATGGATGAAGAAGTCGCAAATAAAATTGATGACATCATTTACCAAAAATAACCCTGCAAATCCAGTGCAAATCCAAGAGATAAAATTAGATAAAAAATGCAGTGAAAAGATAAAAAGTTAAAATAGTCGTAGTGCTTGATATTCCTGAGTTATAGGGATTTTTTAAAATTTGTTAAAACCATTTAAAAAGCAAAAAATAAAACTCAAAATCCGGTGGGGTAACACCCGTGCGGGTTCGACTCCCGCTCTCGGCACCATTTCCAAAAAATATATTAAACAGCCAAAAAATCCGAGGTGGCATCTACCTCGGATTTTTAGTTTTTTACTTGGCCAAGGCAAGGGCCAGTTCTTTTTTAATCACCTTGATTTCCATTTCATGGGTTCCTGTAATCTCCGCCAAAGCGAAGATATTTTTTTGGTTTTGCTTTACTTCCTGAGCAATATCGCGAACTACCGATTCAATAACATCCATTCTTTTGTTTAGTTCTTCTCTTAATTCCGCAATTTGTCTTTCGGTTTGCTCGCGATGAGCTTGTTGAATTTCAGCAAGCAATTGAAGCTTTCTATTTACTTCCTCAATTAAAGTAGCATTTTTAGAAATATCTTGTTTCATTCCCTGCATTTCTTGCCTTATGTCTTGTATCTCTTGTTTCATTCCCTGCATCTCTTGCCGTACATCTTGTATTTCTTGCTTCATTCCCTGCATCTCTTGCTGTAAATCTTTTATTTCTTGCTTCATTCCCTGCATCTCTTGCCTTAATCCCTGAACATCATTTGCTATTTGCTGTAAAACAACCATAATTTGGTCATCCATAATTAAATCACCTCTTACCTTTGATTATACAACCATAAAAACATTTTTTCTATAAATTTTCCTGTTTAGAATTGGAAATTTTTAAAGCTTCAACTTCCTTTTTTAAAGCTTTAACTTCCCGAACCATTTTAAAATAAACCCCAAAGCCAAGTAAAATTGCCGTAACAACTCCGGCAAGAGCTGAAAGGAAAATCACTAAAACCAGCGGTATTTCCGGCAAACTCCAGGCCAGAAAATTGATCGCAACCGCTGTCTGGTTTTGAAAAGCAAAAACCGTAATCAAGATTGCGAAAATTAAAGCTAAAATAAAATAAGCCTGTCCTTTAGACATAAAAGGCACCTCACTCAAAAAGTTTTATAATCTCGGCCATTTCATAGTTACCGTAAACACCGGGCTTTTTTAGCAAATAGGCCGCAATTTCTTCCTTGGTTAAATTATATGTTTCTTTTATGCCATAGCCAATGGTTTTTAAATATTTTTTCGATGGACGAGAAGCCAAATATTTGGCAGAAGAAGTAAAAGTAAACATCGGATAACCTTCTTCCTCCCCCAAATATATCACTAAATCATACCAGCTAGTGACAATATTTTGTGATACTTTTCTTCGGCAGCAGTCTTTAGGTTAATACCATCCAAATTTTTATTCCCAGAACTTTGACCATTTTCTTGAGCTAAAACATCTATAAACTGATTAACTGTGATTAAATAACCTCGTTCTAATGCAGGACTAACTGTTAGGTGCCAATCTTTTTAACTCGTTTTCTGCCGGAATAAGCTTAGTCTCATATTCTTCAATTTTAAAATTTAACCTTTCCAGCGCTCTCTCCATTTCTTTAATGCGGGAAAGAAGTTTCTCCCGTTGCTCGATAAGGATTTGTTTTCTGGCCTCTATAGTTTTGTCGCCTTGCTGGAGCAGCGTAACATATTCTACCAGCGTTTCAACTTGAACACCTGCGCTGCGCATACATTTAACGAATTCAATCCACTTACAGTCTTCCTCTGTATAATCCCGGATACCGCTCTCGTTGCGATTTACCCTGGGAATCAGTCCAATACGCTCATAGTAGCGGAGTGTATCCGGTGAAAGGCCAAATTTTTTGCTTACTTCTGCAATCGTCATGTGGCTTCACCTCCAATGTTCAATATTATCTAATACTTTGAGTTAGCTCCAAGTCAAGGGTTTTAAAATAGTAGCACTAATTGTGCTACTATTTAAACAAACCTCTAAGAAGTAAAACCGAGTCTCTTAAGCCAGTCTGCAATATCTTTATCTGCTTTGCTAACATTACTTCCTCGAATGGCTAAACCGGGCAGTACTTTTGCATTCGGACAAAGTTTCTTGATGTCGCGCTCACTGCTTCCCATTCCGCTGCCTTCATGTGTGCAAAATGGAACAATGGTCTTTCCCGCGAAATCATAAGACTCTAAAAATGTAAACACAGCCATCGGCATTGTTCCCCACCAATTGGGATAGCCGAGGAAAATCACATCGTAAGAATTTATGTCGTCTAGCTTATTTGCAAGTTCTGGCCTGGCATTCTGCCTTTTTTCTTCCTTTGCTACTTCTGTTGTTTCTGTATAATCTTCCGGATATGCCTTTACCGTTTTAATTTCGAACATATCACCACCGGTTAGTTCCTGTATTTTTTTTGCTATTACCTCTGTGTTCCCAATCGGTAGATTCATAATCCTGCCACCTACATAATTATTTCCCCTACGAGAAAAATAAGCGATAAGAATCTTTGAATACGCCAATTCCTACACTCCTTTCAAAATCACTGTTTTTCATTTACCAACTATACATCAAGTTTAAGCGTGCCAAGCCGTTTCACAGTTTCCGGATCATTATGCGATAAGAACAGGCGAAGCCCAGTATTGGCATTTCAACACCATTGTTCAAAACTACCTTTTGCATGTTAATTCCTCCTGTTGAATTAATTACATTGCCATACGCAGTATTTCTACAATATCTTCCTTTCGCAGAGGGGGACGACCTGGAAGCCTTCCTTCTTCATCCTGAAGCACTTTCAGCGTCTCTTCCGCATAACGGAAAAGCATTTCCTCGGTAATTTCTCCAATACCCAACTCAGACAGGCGCGTGGGACAACCTATTGAACGCAAAAACTCTTCAAACTTATCAATACCTTCCATGGCAAGGCTCAAGGTGTCTTTGCCTGTTGCTGTCAAACCAAAGATGCGTTGAGCAAATTGGGCAAATCGTTCGGGGCGGAATCTTGCAGCAAAGCGCATCCAAGCCGGGTTCACGACTGCTAACCCTGCTCCATGGGGGATATCGTAGAGTGCGGAAAGTGTGTGCTCGATCATATGAACAGGGTAAGCTCCGTTTGTTCCTACTTGTACCCAGCCATTGAGAGCAACTATCGACGCCCACTGCACCTGAGTGCGCGCTTCCAGGTCACTTCCATCACTAACCGCCTTTGGCCCCCACTCCAAGACAGTAAGGATCACTCCCTCGGCAAATCTGTCCTGAAGAGGAGTCCCATCTATACCGTTAAAATATCCTTCGGTCACATGGGTTATTATGTCGCAAATCCCATAAGCTGTATGATTCTTGGGTCCTGTTACAGTAAGTTCAGGGTCAACCACCGCAACACGAGGATAGAGAGCCTCGGCCTGAACGAATGTTTTTAGCTTTTCTCCTTCATCGTCAATTGTGATCACCGCACCGTTGTTCATTTCCGAGCCAGTTGCCGCCAGGGTAGGAACAGTGATAATAGGAAGAGCTCGCTCCGGAAGCCTGGGCGCTTTCCCTGCCCGCACAAGCATATCTTTGGGATGTCCTTCATAAAGGACTGAGGCTGCAATTACTTTTGAGGCATCCATGACGCTTCCGCCACCCATACCTATAACCATATCACATTCTTCTTTTTTTGCCAGTTCTGAAGCGCGAACCACAGTTGACAAACGTGGGTTTGGCTCAACACCAGAGAATTCCACCACTGAAACACCCGCTGCTTTCAGGCTGGATACCGCTCGTTCAAATGCTCCGCTTTTCTTCACACTTCCTCCACCAATGACGAGCAGTGCTTTTTTACCATATGGACTTACCACTTTTCCTAACTGCGCCAGCGAACCCGCACCAAAGATGAGCCGGGTTGGGTTATAAAATTCAAATTTCATCATAGGTAACATCTCCCTCCCAAATATTTTGTAAGATTAGTTTAATGTTTGGAGTTAACTCCAAGTCAATACCTTTTGAAGTATAAATAGAAGATGATAACGGATGGCCGCTGAGATTGCAGGTACCATCATAAAATCGACTCCAGCCACTACCCGTAATATAATATCATTGGGAAATAATCTACGGGGTGATTCGATTGGCTAATATTTTTGAAGACTTCTCAAAAGAGTTTTACCAGCTTCTAAAAAATTTTATTAAAAAGCAGGTTTCTCAGGAATCCGACGTGGAAGACATTCTTCAGGAAGTAATGATTAAGATTTATAAAAACATTGATAAATTAAACGATAGCAGTAAACTCCAAAGTTGGATATACCAAATAGCCAAAAATACAATCATCGACTATTACCGTAAGCAAAGTAAATCTATCTTTCTCCATGACAACCTTGTGTTTTACTCGAGTCCCGTTGAGTCTACATTTAATAAGGAAATTGCTCAGTGCTTAAAAAATATGATTGATCATCTTCCCGACCCGTATCGCCAAGCAATTTTACTCACCGAATATCATGGCTTTACCCAAAAAAAAGTTAGTGAAAAACTGGGTCTTTCTGTTTCCGGAGTAAAATCTAGAGTACAGCGAGCACGCAAGATGCTTAAAAACATGCTTGAAAACTGCTGCTACCTGGAATTTGATCGACTTGGCAATATAATTGATTACCAGCATAAAGACACAAACTGCAAATATTGTTGAAAAAAGGACGTAAGGCAGATGCGTCCTTTTTTCTTTTTTACCGTCTTAATTAATAAAAATGTATTTTTAGGAGGAGGATTTACTATGGGAGAAGATAAAAATACCACCGACTGCTGCTGTACAAATAAATCTACCTGCTGCGGGGAAAGTAGTGAAGTTTCAAAAAACCATGAAAATCGTGAGCGTCTAGTCATCGACTTTTTGTATCTGGACCTTGATGTTTGCGTGCGGTGCCAGGGGGCAGAAAAATCGCTGGAAAGTGCAATTGATGATGTAAAACATGTTTTAGAATTGGCGGGCATCGAGGTCGTTGTAAATAAAATAAATGTCATAAATGAAGAATTAGCAAAAAAATATCACTTTGTAAGCTCTCCCACCATCCGCATCAATGGCCGAGATATTCAACTTGAAGTTCATGAAAATACTTGCCAGTCCTGCGGAGATTTATGTGGCGATGAGGTGAACTGCCGGGTCTATGTTTATAAAGGTCAGGAGTACACCGTCCCGCCAAAGGAAATGATTGTAGAAGCTATTTTACGAGAAGCATTCGGCGGAAAAGAAAACCACCGGGCAGAAGAAAAGCAGGAGAAATATGTTCTGCCTGAAAACTTAAGACGTTTTTACGAAGGCTTAAAAAGCAAGCCAAAAAACTACTGCTGTTAAACTCTTAAGAAAAGAAAAAAGCCTTTGGAACATTCCCAGAGGCTTTTTTCTTTTTTTGATCACCCTTTCCGCAATCCTAAATTTCCGCTCTTTTCTGAGCCAATCTTAACTTTGTTAGTTAGCAAACAATGTGCTACCTAAAAACAATCGTCAAGTTGTTAATTTTGCAAAAGTACTCATTTCCTTAGCGATATTCTTACCATTTTCATAAAACTTAAATATTATCTATAGCTTTCTTTAACCTCCGCTAACGTTAGGAAAGAAGATGACTTCATCTTTATCAGATAAAACATAATCCTCTTCCACCATTTTGCCGTTTACGGAAATAAAGTGAACTTCATTTACAGACAATCCTAATCTTTCTTGCAGGTCTCTAACCGTTTCTCCTTTCTCGATTTCAACGTATCGAAACTTACTAAATGCTGGATATGTAAAAGACAGAATACCTAACAACTTTACCTTAACCTGCATTTATTGTAAATACCTCCTCTTATTCTTAAATCCCTAATAATTTAATCAATAATTCGAAAAACAAATAAAGTCTTAACCCATCACTTTTTCAGAATAAACGATTAATTTATTTTTCTACAAGGGAAGCAATAATTTTTGTATACATGCAGGTTAAACTATGATATAAGTTTTAGCATGCCGATTGTATGTATTCAATTTCTCCGATAACTTATAGGGCCACAGTAAGATTATCTCTTGAAAAGAGAAGCTTACTGTGGCCACTATATATAAATCTCCAACAACTGACTTGTTGTTTGTTAATTTAACTTGACATGATTGCAAATTCCAAGCCCAATTCCTTTAATTTTTCAGGCGTAGGATTGCCGGTAGCCTTATCCCAACCCATAGCTTCATAATATGCATCAAGCATAGCGTCTAAATTTACTACCTTAAGTCCCTTTGCTGGACCATTCGGAATTGCCTTGGTAAAACGTTTAGGCAATTTGTCATGCTCCCGGGTAAAGCCTTCACGAGCATTAAAACAGCGTTTCAGATTCCAAGAGCGTTCAGCTGCTAACATTAACTCTTCTGCTGTTACATCCCATCCAGTAAGAGCGCTAACAATCTCAGCATACAGCTGCGGTGTAATACAGCTACCTTCAGTTCCCCACGAGTAGAAAATACAAGCTCCTAAAATTTCACTGATTTCACCTTGTAATGCTACGTAGCGGTAAGCAACTCCCTTTTGCGGCGATTCATCCTGGATCTCTTTGGGTGGCCAGGGCATCCCGAATTCTTTCATGCCGCAATCAAGTTGCCCAAAGTCCCATGTGCTTGCCCAGTTGGGGTGCATATGACAACCTCCGCGCGGGGAGACGGCATACTGCAAAGCAAGAACCTTAGATTCAGAACGTGGCTCGTGAGCTGGTAGTTCAAGTCCCTTTACATGGATAGCTGCCTCCTCTGCAGCAGGCCCAAGTTGTTCAGCCATACGTTTTACACCCTGTGCCAAAAACTCACCAATTCCTTCCCGGTGGGCAATTTTTTCAACTAATTTTACCATTACTTCTCCATCGCCCCACCGCAACGGCATCCCTTCCGTATCCTTTTCAGTTAGCAATCCCTTTTCATAGCACTCCATTGCAAAACCAATGCTCATACCTGTACTTACTGTATCCAAGCCATAAACATTACACAAGTAATTAGCTCTAATAATTGCCTCTAGATCATCCACCCCACAAATTGGTCCAAACATATCTACAGTTTCATACTCGGGGCCCTCCATAGGAGGTGTAGCATATTTTCCACTCATCACTGAAGTATACCGTCCACAGGCAAAGCTACAGCCATAGCAAGCCCGTCGTTTAATTTGATATTTCCGGTTTAGAACCTCCCCGGAGATCTGATCAGCATTTTCAAAATAGGTCTCTTGGAAATTCTTTGTCGGCAAGATTCCTAAGCTATTATTTAATGATACCAAACCAACCGTACCTAAGGTAGGTATACTACTTAAGGGATAATTCTTCAACCATTGCTCTGCTTTCTCAATAGCCGCAGCAAATTCTTTCGGACGGGCAACTTTAATACCTCCACGGCCATTCACCACAACCGCCTTCAAATTTTTACTACCAAAGACCGCACCGATACCTCCACGACCGGCCGCTCGTCCTCTATCATTGATCAAAGCAGCATAGAGAACCCCGTTTTCACCCGCCTGACCTATGGTTGCTACAGAGATTTCCGGGTCATCAAGTTCGCGTATCAGGGTATCAGTAGTCTCTTCTACATTAAGGCCCCATAAGTGTTTAGCAGCTTTAATTTCTACTTTTCCGTCGTGAATGTAAATGTAAACAGGCTCTTTTGCCTTACCTTCAATTACCACAAAGTCAAACCCAGCATACTTAAGCTTTGGACCAAAAGCTCCTCCTGACCTTGCCTGGTTCCAGGTACCAGTCAATGGCGATTTATAACATACCTCGTAGCTTCCACCACTGGGACAACTTGTCCCCGTTACAGCACCAGTTGCCAATACAACTTTAGCTTCTGGAGCCAAAGGACCAATGCCAGCAGGCATTTCCTGATAGAGGAGCTTGGCTGCATAACCAACACACCCCATATATTTGCGTAACTCGTTCTTATCCAGTTCTTCTACCTTAAATTCACCACTGGTCAAATTAACCCGTAACAATTTGCCTGCAAATCCGTACCACATAAACAGCACCTCCTATCTGTTCCGAACCGCATGGGCCATAGCCCAAAGTTCCCGACGTTTGGCTGCAGCTTTATTTGCAACCTCATATCGAATAGCATTCTGTGGACAATGAGCTGCACATGCCGGTGAGCCTCCACACAAATCACATTTAGCAGCCATCTTTGTTTCTTTATCTATTCTGAGCACACCAATTGGACAAACATTTGTACACATACCACAACCTACACACTTTTCCTTATCTACAACTACAGCCATTGTTTTTTTATCGCGTTTTAGTGCTCCAGTTGGACAGACATTTATGCATAAGCCACATTGAATACATACCACGGGCACATCTACCGCCGGCTCTCGACGCACCACATACACATTACTTCGCGAAGGATTTATCTCTCCATATTTAGTTAGAGAACACCACATCTCACAACGGTGGCATCCTGTACATAAGGAAGGATCTACCATTAACATTTTAGCCATATTTAGTCACCTCCAAAAACTGATCTCTTTACTATTGTTTAATTCTACCGCCATCTCCCTCATCATTGCCCATTTACAACTTTTCTACTTATACCTATATCCTTTATGTAACGACTTTTTCTCCACGACATACAGGCAAAAACAAAGCTCTGAGGGGTATACTCATCAATAACAATAAGCTTCGTACAATTCACAATATTGAGAATAGATCACCTTTCCACAAACCAGTCCTTTTTCCGTCAACTCACCTCCTTAACTAAGCTTAAGGAAACTAACTTCGTTTCTTCAGCAAACACAAACTTAAAAGTTAGAATTCCTGTATTTCCCTCCTTTCCCAAATATGCGAGGAATAACTCAATCATAAATTTTGAAAAACATTTCTTTTCAGAATTCTACTTGGAAAATATCTAACACAGGAAATTTGATGTTTGATATTGTCAAACATCGTTCTTATTCTCAGTTTTTATTCGACAAAAAATTCAATTTTCCTTCAAAAAAATCAAAAATATTTTTCAACCTTATATTCATTAAGAAAACCGCACCTGCTGTTAAGCTTTTAAAATACACAAAAAAGCCTTTGGGCGAAAACCCAAAGGCTTTTTATTTAATTACCCTTTCCGCCATTTTAACTACAAAAATAGCATCATTTATGGCTTTTTGGGCATCCTGCAGGGTATATTCTTCGGTTGGAATAAAATCTATATCTCCATAAAAGGCAAATTCCCGCTCTTTTCTAAGCCACTTAGAAATTCGCATAATCTCGGGAATATTGGAAATAACATCAGCTGGCAACTTTTCCTGATGCTCCGACAGGAGAGGGCTAACGTCATGTTGTTTAGGCGGGTCAATTCCTATCTGCCTGAGCATCCCTTTAACCGCCAACTCAACAATCTCCTGGGCTTCACGAATAACATCTGAATAGGCTTCTTCTTCAAGAAGTACATTTAGGATTTTCAGGCGTTTTTGCGCTTTTAAAATAACCTCCCCATACCGGTAGTCCTTTTTCAATACCCAGTACCATCCTCCACCCCGGTAAATTTTTTCGGTCCCCAATCTTTGGAGTTTTTCCTTTAAAGAACTTAAATAATTTTTAAAAAAATCTTCTTTATCATACAAAATTTTTGCATCGTCTATCATGTCTAAAAAAAGAAGGCTTCCTTTTAACACTTCATCTTTTTGTTTAATCACAGGAGAAAGATAAGTATCTATTCCCTCATTTTTTAATTTATTTAAAAGGGGCTCAATTTTTCTTTCAACTTCTAAAAATTCTTCAACTCGTGCTATTCTACCCCGAGGAAGGTCCGAGGCAATAATTAGTAAATCTATATCCGAATCAGGCCTGAAAGTACCTCTGCCTACCGAACCAAAAATCGCCAGGGTAATAAGCCTTTCACCATAAAAATCTTTTACTTCTTTTAAAAGATTATCAAGAATAATATCAAAATATTTTTTGTACATCAAACCACCCCAAAAGTATTGTGGTTTCAACTTCAAACTACCATAATTTTCATTTATTAGCAAGTAATTAAAGCTCAATCGCTTCCTGCTCAAGCCTGATATTTAGGGCTAACATCATTTCAATAACCATCCTAAAATCCTGATAAACCGGGTCTTCCAGGGCTTTAGTAAGTTTACGCCGGTAGCTTTCCGAAAGCTTCATCCCCCGTTCCTTATATTTTAAAAGAGTATCCAAATCCATCCAGAGCGGCTTAAAGGGAATACCCGTTTCCCTTTTTAAATGTAAAAAAATATTAAAACCGCCCAGGTCAATATCGCCCCAGTGGTAAAAATCAATATTAAATCCCCGATTTAAACAATACTCATAAATTTTCCTTAAAAATTTCCGCTCCATCTTCCCGGCAAAGCCACCCAAATAAAGAACTAAATCTTCAGGATACCTTCGTACATACTGGTAATAGGAAGTTAAATTTTCTACCGTCACCACCCGCTGAGCTGCAAAATCGGCAATTTCCAGCTGCAGGGCAAGTCCGGCCGGAAAAGCTACATCATAATTAAGCCCTTTAAGGTTAAAGAGCCGTCCATCGGGGTATTTAAGGATAACGGGACCGGCAAGATGAAGGTAAACCGGGTTATTGACCACCCCAAACTCGGCAAAAACGGCATCCCCGGATACCTCAATATCTTTAAAGTAGTATTTTTGCAAAAGGGCGGCAACTTTGCGCTCCACTTTTAAAAAAAGTTTACTATCGCCCAGATACCGCTGGCTAAAAACCCTTTTGGGTATTTCTTCGTTATTCAGGGAAAGAGCATTTAATACGGTAACCATTATTTCAGCATCGTCATCAAATAACGGCTCTAACAACATGTCTTTTTTCAGTTCCCCGAGCCATGCGGGAAAATCGTTTAAATTAGCCCAAAGCTTACGGTAATGCTCTTCTTTTTCTTGAGGTTTTTGCCGGGAAAGCTTTTCATAAAGAAGCTCTGCTTTTTCAGGATTTAGTTTAACATGCCTTAAAAGATTATCTTTTTCAAACCGCTCCCAGACTAAGGTGATAAACCCCTCCCGCTCCCAGTCTTTAAGGGCTGCATGAAACAAAGCTTTAAACTCCCCATCGGTAAAATAGCGGGGAAAGTTATTTTCGGCAATTTTGATAAGCGGCCTTTTCCCCTGTTCATATTTCTCCAAAAGCTCCTCTAACAGCTTTTTAACCGCTGGCGCTTCCAAGCCTTATCCCTTCCTTGGAGCCATCATAATAAAATTCCTCCACAAAACTTTGGTCACCGGCGCGTAGTACCAATAAATTGGTTTCCACATGAGGAGCAATCAGAGCAAGCTTATCCGATGGCACGGCTATAATAGGCTGCAGACCGTAAAATTTCATAAACCTTATGCTTGACTCCACCCTGTCGGCATCCATCCGGTTAAAAGCTTCATCAAAAAGCATCAGCCTTATAGTGCTGTCCCCCCGGTGTATCCGGTAAAGCTGGACAAAAGACGCCACAATTGCCACATAAAAAGGCGTCTGCGTTTCTCCGCCGGACTTTAAACCGTAGACTTTGGAGTAATGAGAAGTGGTTCCATCACCGTGGAGAATCTCAATATCATAGGTTAAGTAGTTCCGGTAGTCGGTTAAGCGGTTTAAAAACTCCCCGGCCTCTTTATCCCGGTGTAAAAACCCTTCAAACATTTCGTCCATTACTTCTTTAAACTTTTCCCGGAGTACCCCGCTAAAAAGGCTTGTCTCCCCGGGAGTTAACTTATCCACTTCATCGATAAGCTCCATGTATTTTTTATACTCCGGAGCATTTTCGTACCTGAACCGGTATTCATCCTCTCCAAATTTTATGCCCCGCAAAGCAGCATTTAACTCCCGGAATACCCCTTTAGCTTCTTCAATGCTTTCTTTTAACTTATGCACAAAATGGGATTTAAACTCTTCCTCCGCCTGGGCTTTCGCCCGCTCCATCCGCTCTTTATAATCCGGAAGCTCACTTTCGGCAAGTTTTCTGTATAAATCAAGAAAATCGGTAATATCATCCCCGGTTATGCTGCCGCCAAAAGCATACTTCTGGTTAAATTTACTTCTTAGCTCCGTTAAATCCGCCCGAAGATTATTAATCCTGGTCTCAAGACCTTTTAAACTGCTTGAGAAATTCTGGGCAATTTGTCCTGGGCTTTTTCCTTTTAATTCTTCCTCAAAACGTTTTTCCCCATCACCCACCAAATCGGGATTTTGGGAACAAAACTCATCGTACTCCCTCCGGGCAGATTCAAGTTCCATCTTAAGCTGTTTTTCTTCCCCTGCTCTAAATTCAAGTTCTTTTGTAACCATTCCCACCCGTCCCTGAACTTTATCTTTCTCTGCTTCCAGAGCTTTTTCTTCCAGCACAAGTTTGGCAAGGCTTTCTTCCAGAGCTTCAATTCCAGAAGTATCGATACTTTCCCTTTCCAGGGAAAGTTTTACTATTTTTTCTTCGATTTCCGCAAGCTTCAAAAGCTCCATCAAGCGGTCCTCCAACAGAGCATACTCCCGGTCCTTTTCATCCCGTGCTCCAGAGAGTTCCTCCTGGCGTTCGGTAAGCTTAAACTTCTCCCTGTATAACTTATCAAGTTCCTGCTCTAATTCCCTGAGGTCCTGTTCTCTTTTCTCGATCTGCTTTTTAATAGCGCGGCTGCCGATGTAGGGAATTTCGTAAACTTTAAAATCAATTTGCCGGGCAGTATGGTTTTGATAAACCATGCAGGTCGGGGTTATCGACCGCGGATAAAGTTTTAACTGCCCCTCGTGTTCGCACTTTATTACCCGGCCCATTAAAAACTGGGCATATGCCAGAGCGTAGGGATTCTCGCTGGTAACTTCTTCCGCCAATGAATTTTTCTCAATTTGTCCTAAATACTTTTTCACCCGGCCGGTATTGACAATCCCCACCCGGGAAATTCGCCGCTCCTTTTTATACCGCTCGTAAATGGCAAGGGCCCGGTCAAAATCCTCCGGCGGCAGGATGATATCAAACCTCTGGGTATTTAAATATCCCTCCACCGCATTCTGCCAGCGTTCATCCTTGACCTCAAGTAACTCCGCTAAGATTTTCGGCTCCACTTCTTTTTTCGCTTCTTCCCGAAACTTTTCCTTTAAAAGATTAATTAACGCCCCTACTTCCGGAGGATAGGTATGCTTGTTTTGCTTTAATCCTTCAAGAATTTCTTCGATTTCCTGTTTTAAGGCCTTTTTAGTAGAAATCTCGGCTTCTATCCGGTATAGCTCCTGCGCCGTTTGTTCTTTTAAATTTTTCCGAAAGTTTATAAGTTCCGGTAAAAGCGCTTTTACGTCTTTTAGCCTTAAATTTAAGACCATTTCTTTTAAAATTTCTGCCTGGCTAAAACCGTATTTTTTATATATTGTTGCTTCATTCTGTAAAAAAGTCTGAACTTTTTCCTGTAAGGTTTTTAACCTTTTTTGTTCCCCTTGGAGCTCTTTAATTTCTTTCTCAATCTCCGTTAACCTCCGGTATGCCGAATTTTCCCAGAGGGCTTTATTGACATTATCCTTTTCTTCCCGTACCTCTAACAACCTTTTTGTAAGAATGTTTAGCTTTTCCTCAAGCTTTGCCTTTTCACCGGCAAGCTCTTCCATCCTCCCAATAAGGCTTTGATACCTCTCCTGTAAATCAGCAAGATTACCCCGTAACACCAGGTAGCGGTGCAGGTTCCGGGTCGTTATGTCTTTTTTTAGCTGTTTATGTTTTTCTAAGATTACTTCTAAATCGTGTAATTTTCTCTCGGTTTCTTCGGCCAGAACCAAAAACCGGTCATACTGCTCCAGGTTTTCTAAAAGATTTCTTAAGTCGATTTCCCTGGGCTCTAACAAATATTCATAGACAAATTCCCGGATGTCCTTAATTGATTTAAAGGAAATGGCCTTAACAAATAAAGAGAAAAACTTTTCATGGATGTGCCCCAGTTTTGTCCGCAGCTGATGTTTATACGCATCTTTGGCCAAAAGCTCTGCATTTTTTAAAGACCCCATTTTAGCGCGAAACTCGGTAATATTCCTGGGCCGCTGATCAACGATAAAATAGTCATCGTTAATAGAAGCATTATTTATGATAAAAAACTGTTCTTTTAACGTATCATCGCTGTAGGCATCAATTACTACCCCTACCAAAAACGGCTCCTTTTTCTTATGGTCAAAAAACTCAAGGCAGATAACGGAAGTTACGTCACCGGTTCTTAGTACCCGTTTCCCCAGGGCCCCGTCGGCCCCGGTTTTACAGCGCACATACCCCAGTAAATCCCTCTTGGAATGTTCTTCCCCTGCCGATGAATTAAAGCGCACTTTCCTCTGGTCCGCCACCAGAACATACTGGATAGCATCCAATATGGTTGATTTACCGGAACCGTTATCCCCGGTTAAAAGAGTTGCCCCTTTTAGTTTAATGGTTTCATTTTGAAAATAATGCCAGTTTATAAGCTTTATACCCCTGAGCTCTTTAAAATTTTCAACTTTCATCGGCTTCTCCCTCCGCATCACCGCTCTTCAAGCTCTCCAGATACGCCCGCAAATCTTTATCGGTCAGAACCACCGCCAGAGTTGGAAGCAAGACTATTCTCGTCTCGGGAAAAGTTTGTGCTCCATCTGGTAGGATTATCAGCCGGTAACGGGAAAACAGGGAAAGACATTCTCTAAGAGATTTCTTATCCAAAGGTTTATCTTTAATTCCCAGTTCCCGAAATCTCTCCTGAATATCAAACACCGTCACCAGTGGATTTTCCGCAAGAGATAGCTCCCGCCGCTTTTCCTCATAAAGGGTTCGTAAAATTAAGAGTACTAAACTTTCCACTAAATTTAACCTAAGCTTGTTAAAATCACTGCTACCTGCCGCCTGGTAAATCCTCTGGGCTGCAAAATGCACCAGTTCCCAGCCGGCAAGCTCTAAAAAAGCTCGCACTTCTTTTTCATGCTGGTAGATAAAATAATAGTCTTTTCTATCCTCTTCAAGGTCCCGGATCACAAAATTTTGCGCAAGCAATTTATTTACCGCCCGGGTAAATTCTTCCCGGGTTTTAGGCGAATAATCCTTGATTAAAAGAAGCTCTTCCATTTTTTCCCTTCCTTACAATCTTAATGTTTTTAAACGCAAAAGGTCCCTTTTGCACTTTCTCCCCAGCAAAACGCCGCTTGTCTTCTTTAATAACATAAGCTGCTTTTTTATGGCGAAAATACGCATTTAGATAAATTAACTTGATAAAATCCTCCAGGTTTTCTACCAGTTCTACCGCTTCCACTTCATCCCGTCCCCGGGCTTTTTCCAGGAAAAATTCGTTTATAACCTCGACCGAATACCGCTCCCTTACTTCTTCCAGGGTTTTCCTTAAAAGTTCTTTTTTCTTCTCCAGTGGTAATTCCACAAGCTTTTGTTCCGGCCGGTGTTCGCTGGCCGGTCTTCTTGGTTTATAAAGGGGATCATTGTTAAAAAATTTAAATTCATTAAGTTTTACAGGTAAAGCATGTTCTAAATAATCTTTTAATGATAGCTCTTTTTGCATTACCTGTCCGGCGATATAATCTAAAATATCTATAAGCGTCCTGGTTAAATCCCGGTCAGTTTCCAATAGATACTTAAGCTGCCGGTAAGAACTTTTGGCATAAAGAGCGTTATACCGGTCAATCTCCTCCAGGTAAAGATCAAGTTCCCGGTAGGCAGTTCTGATAAACGATGTTTTTTCGTAAAACTCCTGCCGAATAACTTCTTCCGGCTTTTCTTTATCCCGCTCCTGGTAAAGTTTTATTATTTCATCCACATATTCGCTTTCCCATTCGTTAATTTTGTTAATAATTGCCGGACGGTAGCGGGAAACATGGTCGGAAGTTTTCAGGCGGTGGTAGTTCTGGTCGATAATGTTCTGGGTATATTCTTCAAAGTGAAGGATTAGAAGTTCTTTTGCCGATGTTTTACTTACCGCTTCTTTGATATAACCTTTAATGTTGTCTCTTAGCGTCTTTAAGCTATTTAAAAGATTCCGGGTTTCCCGGTAAGCGCTATCTAAAGCCAAATCTTTCTGCAATTCGGCTTCCGGAGAACACAATGCACTGTAAGTAGCAAAAACATAACCACGGTATTCTTCCGTTTGCCGGTTGGCTATTTTCTCCAGAGCTTCTAACATAACCCGGGCAGGCTCGGTAATCGTTACATACTGCTGGTAGTCATTATCCTCTTCTAAATTAAACCAGCCCACATCAACAGAACAAAGTCTTCGTAAAATAAAATTGGCCCGTTCCCGGGCGTTTCCTATCTCCTCTTCGCCCTCTTCGGGAACAAAATCCTCCCGTTCTTCAAGAACGTCGGTTATTAAAGCAATAACATCCTCCCGCTGAAGCCGAAAAGGAGTTTGCTGGTAAAGTTTATAGATTTGTAAAAGTAAATCGGCGTAAATCTCCCGATTGGGCCCGGCCAGTATTCCAAAAAATCTTTCCCGGTACTACCGAAAATAACTTCATTCTCTCTTACCCCAAATGTATGATTTTTTTTATATCATAACAAATTCTCAGGAAATTTCCAAAAGAAATGTAGTTTTAGTTTTTTAATTATATAATTCTCCAGCTTTCGACCTTTACCTGCAAAAATTAACTTTTCTAAATAAAAACCAGCCGCACCGGCTGGTTTTTATCGTTGTCATTTGTCCAATTTTAATTTTTGTTTTTGTGCGATTTATATTGACATTTTTGTGCTATTTTAAGTATACTATTATTAGATATTGTGCTATTTTATTTAAAGTGAGGTGAAAAAATGATAATATCTGCCACCGAATTTAAATCCAAAATTGGTAAATACCTTAAGCTTGCCGAAAAGGAAGAAATCATTATTACCAAAAACGGCAAACGTATTGCCAAGCTAACAAGTGCTGTAGAAGACAAAACTGCTCTTGTTAAATCTTTAATAGGTATTTTGCCTCATACCATATCCGAAAAGGAAGCAAGAGAGGAGCGCCTTGCAAAACATGAACGTCTTGATTGACACTAACGTTATTTTGGATGTACTTGGCAAGCGTGAACCTTTTTTTCAGCACTCAACGTCAATTTTAATGTTGGCCGCTAAAAATAAAATATCAGCTTCTATAACTGCTAATAGCTTAACCGATCTACATTATTTATTAAAAAAGTACCTTAAAAACAATGAACAAATAAAAAATGCTCTTAAAAGCTTAATAGAAATTTTAGATATTGTTGACATTACAAAAAACGATTGTCTAAAAGCCTTTGATTTACCCATGGACGATTATGAAGATGCTCTTCTTGCGTTTTGTGCAAAACGGGTTAAAGCTGATTATATCATTACCAGAAACATAAAAGATTTTCTAAATTCACCCGTAAATCCAATTACCCCGGAAGATTTTATCTCACGCTTTTTTGCCGAAGAAAATATTTGATGCTTACTTAGTTTTACATTAAATATTCCTCTAACATCTCCACTTCAACCACCGGAGCTTTACAGCTAAAGTTTTCACACACGTAAACCGTAGCCCTTTCTCCAATAAGAGACTTTTTATCCGCAATATGCGGTATTATTTCCCGGATCTCTTGCCCCGCATCGCCTATCGGGTGGAAAAGCACTACCGAGTTTGGCAAATACGCCAAATTTATTTTTTCGATCATCGCCCGGGTGTCTTCTCCATCCGGTTCTCCAGCTACCACTATCTCTTTTACAGGTCCAAGGTAAAATAAATACGCCAGCAGGTAAAAGGAGTGAGCAGAAGGTATCTCCGAAACTTTGCCGGCAAAAGTCGATAATATTTCCACGGCTTTTTGAAGAAAGTCTTCCTCACCCAGCATTCGACTAAGACGCAAAAGGTTTAATGCCGCCACCGAATTTCCCGAAGGCAAAGCTCCATCGTAGATTTCCTTGGGCCGGGTGATTAACTCTTCGCCATCGGCCCCGGTAAAAAATAACCCCCCGTGTTTTTCATCCCAGAAAAGTTTTAGCATCTCCCTTGTGAGCTCTACCGCCAATTTTAAATACCATACTTCAAACGAAGCCTCGTAAAGCTCAATTAATCCCCAGATAAGAAAAGCGTAATCATCCAGATACGCTAAAACTGCCGCCTCTCCCTCCCGGTAGCGGGCTATAAGCCGGCCATCGGCCCTTCGAAGCTTTGAAAAAATAAACTCTGCTGCATTGTGAGCCATATTTAAGAGTTCCTGGTCCTGCAGTACCCTTGCCCCTTTGGCCAGCGCTGCAATCATTAACCCATTCCAGGAAGTTAAAATCTTATCATCCTTAAGCGGCAAAACCCTTTTCTCCCGTTCATGATAAAGTTTTTGCCGCATCCTGTCTAAACTCTCGGTTAATTCAGCTGCACTTTTTCCAATTTCCTGCGCCACTAATTCAATATCAGTATGAATTAAATTAGGTATGTTCTTACCTTCAAAATTGCCTTCCGGGGTTATATCATACACCCGGCAGAATAACTCCCCCTCCTCCGGGCCAAGAACTTTTTTTACCTCATCCGGCGTCCAGACGTAATATTTACCTTCAACCCCTTCCGAATCGGCATCTTCCGCGGAATAAAACCCTCTTTCTGGTGATGTCATTTTTCTTTTGACATAGGTAAAAACCTCTCGGGCAATCCTGGCATATTTTTCTTTTTTCGTCGCTTGATAAGCTTCCAGGTAGGTATACGCTAAAAGGGCATTGTCGTACAGCATTTTTTCAAAATGCGGCACCAGCCACTCCCGGTCAGTGGAGTAACGGTGAAACCCGTATCCTACATGGTCATAAATCCCGCCCCGGGCCATCGCCTCTAAAGTTTTTTCCGCCATAAAAAGAGCTTTTTCTTCACCGGTCCTCTTCCAGTACCGGAGCAGAAAAATAAGATTATGAGGAGTGGGAAACTTGGGCGCTGGCCCAAAACCGCCGTATTCGCTATCAAACCTTCCCAAAAACTCCCGGTAGGCTTTTTCTAATACTTCTTCGGTTAAATCTCCTTTTTTACTTTGCGGTATCGTCTGCATAAATTCATAAAGTCGCTTACTTATTGTAAGAAGTTGCTCCCGGTCAGTCTCCCAGAGTTTCACTATTTCCGTTAAGATCTCCATAAGTCCCGGACGGCCCCACTTAGACCTTTTGGGGAAATAAGTCCCGGCAAAAAACGGTTTTTTCTCCGGAGTCATTATTATGGTAAGAGGCCAGCCTCCCTGTCCCGTCATCGCCTGACAAGCGGTCATATAAATTTGGTCCACATCCGGCCGCTCTTCCCGGTCTACCTTAATGGCCACAAAGTGCTTATTTAATAAATCTGCCACCTCTTCATCCTCAAACGACTCCCGCTCCATCACATGGCACCAGTGGCAGGTAGAGTAACCAATAGAAAGAAAAACCGGCTTATCTTCCATCAGCGCTTTTTTAAAGGCGTCAATCCCCCAGGGATACCAGTCCACCGGATTGTACGCATGCTGCAAAAGATACGGCGACTTTTCGTGGATTAAGCGGTTGGGTTGTCTCATCTTTTTTCACCACCAGGAAAGTTTTAAAGTTAAAAATCTTGAGTAAGGTTAAATCAAATTAAACATTGCTAAAATTGACATTAATAAATTTGAACTTGCGTGAAACAGCCACCCGGGAATTATCGAACCACCTGCTCTTTGTTCATTTATCCATCCTATAATCCAACCAACACTTCCTGTGATTGTAACTATTATAATTATTCCCCATAAACCCACGAAAGAATAAAAAATAAGCCCATGTAAAAGCCCAAATAATAATGCTTGACTAAAATTTGCTATAGTAAATCCAAATTTTGCACTAAGGCGCTTATTAATAAATCCTCTGAACAGTATTTCTTCCGAAAGGCCTGTTTGGATAAAAGAATAAATTAAAGCTGGAAGGAATACTGCTCTACCTTTTCCTGAAAATTGTGATATTGCCAAATTTGATGAATCAACAAGCTTAGGTAAAATAATAATTGTTGGTAGAGAAAATAAAACAATACTGCTCAAAAACAATGTAAAAAATTGTTTTTTATTTGTTATTAATGGCCTTTTAAACCCAAGCCAGTGTAAAAAATTCTCTTTTTCTCTTGCCGTTATTAACCACCATATAAACGGAACTAATGAAAAAACTACTACTTGAAGCAACGCATTAAATAATGATGAGGTTGTATCTATAATTAATCATCTCCCCTTTAGTAAAAATTTCTTTGTCGACAGCAAACCAAGGTTTTTTACATTAATAAAACCACTTTGTCGGCAGCAAGAATATTTAATGCACAATTAAATTATAATTATCTTTTTTCCCTTGCCTGCTTTTCGGCAATTTTTTTATAAAATTCTCCTTTGATTTCCCGATTTTGTTTTAAAAGCTTAGCTGGCACCTCTTCCCCTCTAATATTAAAAAATATATCATTATGACATTTTTTGTTTTAATTTATTCCAATTCTAAAATCTTACTAATTTCCTGGGGTTTGATATTATAAATTTTTCCATTAACTCTAAAACAATTTTTTTTGAGTACCTCAATGCTAATTCCATTAAGTTCAAAACTGTCTTGTCGTCTTCTTAATTTATACCCTTTCTCTTTCTTGAGCTTTTTTAATTCTTTATATAATTCTAATTCACAATAATTTCTTAAGCTTAACTCATGAATGTTTTCTGCATTTGTTAATAAATAATAGGTCGTATAAATATGCGTCCGAATACCATAATCATCTACGGTTTGTATAGGTGGATCCAAATTTTCTATATCTTCCAATTCAAACCTAATGTATAATTCTTCATTAGTTGATGGTAACTCTTGACACTCATTTCTTTTGTAGGTTCGAAAACTCTTTATACGACCATAATAATATATTCCTGCATCCTTTCCAAAACTTTTTGCCGACTGGTAAAAAGCTATATATTCTATTCCAGGTCTTACATTGGCCAAAGTAGATACTGGTATATGATAAAATTTATTTTCAAGATAGGCTTCTAAATGTTTTTTGTCTTTTACATTCCCAATTAGAACATTTCGATACTTAAACTTGATAAAACTATCGTCAATAGCTTCATGAGATAATATCCTTGATGTCGATTCAATATCAGATTCTTCTAAAATGCTTTTTATATGTTCTTTTAGTAAGCTATAACTTCCAGGTAGCAAAGGAAAGGCACCAATGTTAACTTTTTCTATGCTTTTATAAAACTTATGATTTACAAATTTTTGCTCATCACTATAAGGAAACATTATATAAGCACCAAAGGTTTTATATTTAAATTGCATTGTTTCAGGCATTTCTGCTACTATAGCATCCCTATATCTATGCATAGCATTGATATCTTCTTCTAACGGCCCTATTTCTTCATTATTAATTTCAACTCGATATTTTGCATCAAAAATGTACATCCTGTTTATTTTGCCTTTTTTGTTTAAACAAAGTACGGTATCAGGCTTTTGGTCACTTGTAGGTAGGTTAGTAAATATTTTATTATAAAATAACTCTATTTCTTCACCATTTTCGTTAACATATTTCATTACAGATGTGTCATTTTGTAGTAAATTAAAAACTAACCCATTGTCAGTAACTTTTATAATTCCGTAATCTTTAACTTGGTACCCCAATTCTTTTATTATTTTATGAATAGTTAAATAACACCAAATCTCATAAAGCTTCCAAATCCTTTTAGGTGTAATATTATAAATATCTTCACTTATGCTAAGTCCTTTTTTTAACAGAATCCAATAAAAATATACTTCTTTATAGCCAGGCGCCATTTGAAAAACTAAAGTCATACTTTTATTTTTATTTAGCTCACTTATATTTACATAAAAGGTGCGTAAATGGTAAGTAATTTGCCTTTCCACTTCATTAAGAAAATTAAGATATTCATTAACAATATTGCTTTGTTTTCGCTCGATATTTTGCTTAGCAATATTACCTTTTATCTTTTTAATTCTTTTAATTAAGTTTTGTAAGATATATTTCACATATTGGTTTTCAAATATGTCAAAAGTAATGTTTTTCTTTAACTCAATTACTTTAAACGGCAAGTATTTTTTTCCATTGATTGCAATAAAGCCATTTTTGTCTTCAAAAAGATTTTCTGGCTTTTTGCCTAAAAATTTGCTTGTTTTCGAAGATACTACTTTTGCTTTGTCCGCATGTTTTATCGTTTCCTGGAGAACGATATTATGTTTTGGATACTTTTCTATTCTTTTTAGAGCCCTATTGAAATTATTAAAAACCGTCTGTAGGATTTTGATAAATTCAAAATTACTTTGATGTTTTGTTTGACTTACCGTAGCTTGATGAAAAGTACTTCCTAATAATTCATAGGCTAAGGCTGCCATCTCTTCGTTTATTTCCTGCAACATAGCTTTGTAATCTTGATAATAATCCATTTTAGCCGGGAAAACTTCAATGGTAAGCATCAATAATATTTTGTCTTTGCTTTTAACTTTAAAAACTGTATGGCCAACTTCTCCAGAAAAATTAAAGCTTCCCACAATAACTTTGCCATACTGACAAAACGAATTTTTTATTTCATCGCTAATATGATATATTTCGATGTCAATGTCTTCTTTTTTTTCTAAGTACATTTGATATAAATTTTCCTCAAAAAAAGCTGGCATCATAACGTTACCATTATTAATTGCTAAATTTCCAAAACTATCAACGGTCTTTACAATGCACGGCCCTTTCCAAAATATTGCACATCAAAATATGCTTCTTGATTAAAATTTATTTTTAATCGTTCCACTTTTTGGTTTTCAATTTTTCCGCTTATAACTAATTCAAATTCATCAGTAGTAATAGACATTATTGTTTTAAATCCAGTAGGAGGTGAAACCATCTTCAAATCTCCTCAGCATTTCAATTATTTTTTTCGCACTTTTTTTATAAGTTGCTTCTCCCAAAAATTTCTCGGCATCTTCAATATATGATGGTAAATTGGCAATTTGATAATTAGGGTTACAGAAGTTATATAGTTCAATCAATATTTCCTTTATTTTTTGTTCACTTCCAACAATTGTCGGTAAAATCTTTTGCATTATTTGGTAATCAAAAGCCATTTCTTCATCTAAAAGTTGCAACTTTTTATTGTATAACATGTAAAATAAAATTTCGTCTCTTACCCGGTATCCAAAATGTTTATTGGCTTTTTTCAATATTTCATTTATAAGAATGATTTTATCATTGATAGTCTTTACATATTCCATATCTTCATGTAAAGCATCTTTTATAGTTAGGTAATCACTCCTAAAAAAGTTATTATCTAGTTCTTCATAACCAATTTCTATTTGCTCATCAGCATTAACCATGAAATGATCTAAGTCAAAATCCACCTCGGAAAATTCAATGGTGTTTGTCCTGTCTAATACTTTCCTACTAAAAGAATAAGTAGTATCATCCATATTAACGGTTCCTATTAAATATAAGTTCTGCGGTATCGTTATTCCATTTAAAATCTCTAATTTATCAGTAATTATCTCATTCCTCTCAAATTTCCTAGATTCTATTAAACTTAAATAATCACTTAAGTAGTACTCAACTCTTGCCAGATTCATTTCATCTAAACAAACAAAATAAGGTTTATCGGGTTCTTCTTTTGCTTTTTCAATAATCTTTGTTAAGTATCCAGGTACAAATTCATCTTTTATATTCTTATACCCAATCAATTCGCTATTATCGTTCCAATCAGGTCTAACTGGTATTATTGAAAAACGACCATTTTCAGTGGTTGCTCCAACTGCTTCAGCAAATAACCTCACAAGTTTTGATTTTCCTGTTCCACTTATCCCTGCTAAAATCACAAAAGGCTTTGTTTTGAGTGACAAATAAAAGTTGCATAATTCTTCATATGAGTAATTGAAACCTTTAGATTGTATATAGTTTTTAATTTTTTGGATAATTTTATTGGGTTCTTGCCCTTTCATTTGAACACTTCCTTTAATATAGTCGCTCTTGCCTAAAAAGATATTATGATAATATACTTCATATTTATCAATTAATTCTTTCAAATCATTTAAAAGAATATTTTCTTCAGGCATATTGTCCCGAGAATACTCTTTATAAAAAATACTTCCTTCCTCATAATACACATAACCAATTTTCAACTTATTATCAATTTTAAAACTACCATTTGGGATGTTCCTTCTAATTTCCTCCCGCGTTTTAACTAGCTGATCAATAACAAGTTTCTTCTTTCTAAATTCTTCAATTAATTTTGTACAACCTTGATTTAAGGTTAAATAAACCCTTTGCATATCTTCAGAAAATAAGTAAACAATATAAACCCCTTCCTGAATGCTATTTGTTATTTTTTTATTATAAATAGCTACCCAAGGATATTTTGTCCAAACTCCCTGACCAGCTGAGCCTTTAACTTCATAAATATCATTGTTTACGTATTTTCCTAAATAATCTTTAAAATCATAAGTTAACACTTTATAAATCCTTACATTTTTACTAAATTTATTTTCATTTGTTTCATTCTTGTAATTATTTAGGACATCAAGTAACAATTCTCTTAACATAATTCATCACCACTATTTTTTTGAATTATTTTATATATGCATATATCCTACAACAACAGTTATGAAACAAATCACTCATAATAAAAGAACCAGGCGCCATCCTCATATTTATCTTTATAAAACTGGTATACTTTTTTACCCATTTTAATATAGCGTTCTCGTAAAAGATTGGCAATTTCTTCGGTACTTCTTATTTTCATGTATTCTCTGCCTTCCTTGGTTTTGCCTTTTTCCATAGTAGGTTTTATTTTTACACTTCCTTTAGCTACCGCTTTTTCTTCTGGTTTTTCTTCCGCTTTTTCTCTATCTTTTCCAGGATAGGCATTTTGGCAAAAGACTTAGCGTTTATAATACGATTTGCTAAATCTTCTATTTCGGAAAGTGAAATGTTGTTTTCTTTTTGCCTCGAAGATATATTGATAAAGCAAGGCCGTTATCAAGTACCGGCATGATGCAATCTACGGTTTTTAACCAATCCGTAATCTATTTGAATAAACTCATCTTCTAGCCGCTCTAAAACAACATCGTTTATTATTCGCCACTCCGAAGGTAATAATAGAAAAAATTTTTAAATTTATCGTACTACTTTTTTTGTTCAAGGTTATAAATTATATCCGCCGCAAGCTTTAAGATTTTACCAAGAAGCCCTGGAACAGCATCGTCAATCTTTTCTTTGATCTTCTCTTTTTCCCCGGCTTTTCTTCGGCAATATTTTTTATAAAACTCTTCTTTGATTCCCGATTTTGTTTTAAAAGCTTAGCTGGCGTCTTAACGTTCCAATTACTTGATATTTTTTGTTTTAATTTTCCTACCTCTTCATGGTATTAATTCACCCTAACTTTTTGCTATTTATTATTTAGAAAACTCCAAGTTATATAATTCTTCCTCTTCCTTGTTTTTCCTGCATTTTTCTAAAATAAAACCCCCTTTTCAGGGGGTGTAGTCAGTCTTAGATACGACCTCTATCTTTAACATGTTACAGCGTTTACCGAATAAAATTGGTATATACCTTACTTTCTTTCTCCGGAGCTTCGATCTCACCTTTGCCTTTTGCTATGAGCTTTAAAAGATAAGCCATGTTTTTTCCGAGGACTCTCATAATTTGCACTCCCTCTTCATCCTGCAGAGCTTCCCCGGGTTTGGTGCCGTGGATGACATTCCAGTAGTTGCTGACAGGAATAAACATCTCCGCATAGTGAAGATAGTGATTGAGCTGATCAAAGGCTGCTACCCCACCCGAACGTCGAACAGCGACTACTGCCGCACCCACCTTATGCCGGAAAAGTCCGCCGTTGGCTGAAGCTACGTAAAACGCCCGGTCTAAAAACGCTTTCATAGTCGCAGTTATACCAGAATAGTGGACGGGGGAGCCTAAGATAATGCCATCCGCCTCTTTCATTTTTTGAATCCAGTCGTTTACTTCATCGTCAATGGCACATCTTTCGTTTTTATTCCTTACACACTTGCCGCAGGCAAGACAGCCTCTTATCACCTTATCCCCCACCTGGATTATTTCTCCCTCAATGCCCTCTTTTTCTAACTCCGCCAAAACCAGCTTTAAGGCTTGATAAGTGTTTCCGTTTGCTCTGGGACTGCCGTTAAATGCTACTACCTTCATCTTCCTCTCCCTCCTGAAGCTTTTTTCAAATTATAACATTTTATCCTTAAGTCGCTCAATAAAAGAAAACATCTGCCGGAGCAAGGTAATTTCCTTTTGCTAACAATAGGAGCTTAAAACCCCCTGAAGTTTCCCTCAGGGGGTTAAGTTTTAACTTTTAAAGAAGCTTTTCAAGATATCCAGTACTTCCGGTACTTCTTCAAAAAATCCGTGGCCGGCAGGGCTAAACTTTATTAAACGGGAGTTCGGGATGTGTTTTCGCAGGATGTCGGAGTTTTCGTGGTGCAATATCTGATCTTCCATCCCGGTCATGATTAAGGTTGGGGCGGTGATTTTATTTAAATCATTGAAACTGTCAAAGTTCAAAATAGCATTTAGCTGGCGGAAAAAGCCTTCCCTGGAAGTGGGAAGTTTCATGTAACGCTCCACAAATAAATCAATAACGTTGGGGTATTTTTTTATCGTTTCCTCACAAAAGATTAGTTCGGCGGTTTTGCGAGCCCGCTCCTCCAGGGAAGTATCTTCCCAGAGAAGAGCCTGGGAAGGTATCCCGTGTTTTACTCCGCAAAAAGTACAGCCCAGTACCAGTTTTTCTACCCGTTCCGGATATTTAATGGCAAAAATCTGGGCAATCATCCCGCCCATCGAAATGCCAAAAATGTGAGCTTTTTCTATTTTCAAGACATCCAGAAGTTCCTTTAAATCATCGGCATTGGTTTCTATAGTCCAGGGCTCTTCAGGGCAGTCGCTTCTACCTGCTCCCCGGTTGTCCGGTAAAATGAGCCGGAAGTCCTCACTCATTTCAAAGACAAACCGGTCGCTCCACCAGTCCGCATTGCCCCCTAAACCCATGATGCAGAGAAGCGGTGAACCGCTTCCGTATTCTTTATAACACATCCGAATGCCGTTAACCTCAGCATAGGGCATCTAAATCCCTCCATTTCTTATTCTTTTATCCCCGCTAAATATTTAGCCAGCTTTTTCTTTTCTTCAATATTATACTGGCCGTAAATTGTAATCTTCTCCATTATGGGAGATCCTCCACCATGGACTCCCGCCACTTGTTTTACGCCAGCCTGGGCTGAAACCAGAAGGTCACTTATAAATCTAAAGCAGCGATGCTGATTTTCAGCAGATATTCCCGCTTTCCGCATGAGGTACTTCTCCAGATAGCCCTTAGTTTCTTCGTTGTAAAAGTCGCCTTCCGGCGGCAGGGTTGCGGGTAGTCCACCGGCCAGCTCCGCCAGCAATTCAAATTCACGGTAGACATTAACTCCGGCATGATAGCGGGCAACGTTGGCGTAAACTACTTCCGGAATATATGTTCCGGATGCTGCTCTCTTAGCTTTAACTCCTGCCGCAATCCCGGCACCATAGACAAGCTCGGCAACAGCGATAAGTTCAGCCAGGGCATCCCGGACGTGCGAAGCTTTTTCCACGCCGTTGTATTCGGCCACCAGAGCTGCGGTACCCATGATGATATCCGTTACTGCCGGTTTACAGCCGGTATAACTGTGGCGGTGGTAGGTGGCAAACAGCAGGGCTAACTGACCGGCATACTGCCATTCCCCGCACATAAAGACCCGCTCCCAGGGAACAAAGACACGGTCAAAAACTGTCAGGGAGTCAGCAGAACCATAATTGGCATAGGGTGCATCTAATTTCTGGCGGGGACGGGGATTGGAAATCCTGATAATCTGGGTTATCCCCTCGGCGTCCGCCGGAACAGCAAACGCCACTGCCCAGTCTTTGTCTTTTTCGGTCATCATCCGGGTTGGTAGCACAATTATTTCATCGGCATAGGGAGCTATGGTATTGTGAGCTTTAGCCCCCGAGACAACAATCCCGTCCTTTCGTTTCTCAACCACCCGCAAATAGAGGTCAGGGTCAGCCTGCTGGTGAGGACGAAGAGAACGGTCGCCTTTAACGTCGGTTTGCGCACAGTTGCCCACCAGATCGTTTTCCTGGTAGTATTTAAGGTAATTTAAAAAACGTTCGTGGTAATTGGTACCGAGAGCATCATCCATATCTTTTGTTACTACCGATAAGGCGTTTAAAGCATCGATACCCATGCACCGCTGGACACAGCCGCCCACTCGCTGGCACATAAACCGGGTCATTTCCTGCTTTTTCAGTAAATCTTCCGGACTTTGATGGATATGGGTAAAGCGGTTTATTTTTTTCCCGGTAAGGTGCGAGGTTGCTGTTAATAACTCTTCATACTGCGGGTTGGCGGCATAATTAAAGGTCTCACAGATAACATTTATTCCGGGTCTTAATCGCGGGTCGTCCCGGCCTATTAATTCCCCGTTATAGTAAACGTTTTTTCGCATTTTAAACAGTTTTTCCATATATTCCTCTGCTGTTCGCATTTCCTAACTCCCCCCTCCTTATGTTCCTCGCCTTCTGCCAAATTGGCCAGCACGGCTTTTTCTACCAGGGCTAATTTTTTTGTTGTTTTTTTAACTCTTCTTCCCGTAACTGCCGGCGTAAGACTTTACCCACGGCAGTTTTGGGAAGTTCGGATCTGAATTCCACCAGGCGCGGCACTTTGTACCTGGCCAGGTGAGCGTTGCAGAATTCAATTACTTCCTGCTCCGTTAAGGTTTCTCCCTCCTTTACGACAATAAACGCTTTGACCGTTTCACCACGGTAAGGATCCGGCACACCTACTACAATCGCTTCTTTAACTTTGGGGTGCTGATAAAGTACCTCTTCCACTTCCCGGGGATAAATGTTGTAGCCTCCCGCAATAATCATGTCTTTCTTCCGGTCAACAATGTAGAAAAAGCCGTCTTCATCCATTTTGGCCAGGTCGCCGGTATAAAGCCAGCCATCCTTTAAGGCATTAGCGGTCTCTTCGGGACGGTTCCAGTAGCCTTTCATCACCTGCGGACCTTTTACAACCAATTCACCAATCTGTCCGGGCGGTAATTCCTCTCCGGTTTCGATATCTACTATTTTGGCTATGGTATCGGAATAAGGAACACCTATCGAGCCGATTTTTCTGGTGCCTCTTATGGGGTTACAATGAGTAACCGGAGACGCTTCGGACAATCCGTAGCCTTCCACGACCACGGCACCGGTAACTTCTTCAAATTTGGTCTGCACTTCCACAGGAAGCGGTGCGGAACCACTTACACAGACATTTATCGACCTCAAGTCGTATTTCGTCAGGTCCGGGTGGTTCAGTAAAGCTACATACATTGTGGGAGCGCCGGGGAAGGAAGTTGGACGGTAGCGCTGGATGTGCTGCAGCAGGAGAGTTGCATCAAATTTGGGAATTAAAATCATCGTTCCGCCAAAGCAGGTGGCCAAATTCATGCAGCAGGTCATTCCGTAGACATGGAAGAGAGGCAGGGCGGTTAAGATTCTCTCCTGGCCGTCAAAGAAGATACCGTTAGAAAATTCTCTCACCTGATAGACATTGGCCACTAAATTTTTATGGGTCAGCATTGCCCCCTTGGAAATACCTGTTGTTCCGCCGGTATACTGTAATACCGCCACATCGTCGGGAGTTACGGTAACTTCAGGAGGATTGGGTTCCGAGTCGGAAATTAAATCATTAAATTTATAAACTCCAGGTCCAAATTCACCGGGATAGGTGCCGATTAGCGGGATATTGACCACTATGAGATTTTTAAGAGCGGTATTTCCTTTTACCGCGTTAGCTCTCGGGTACAAAACATCCAATAAAATAATGGTCTCGGCACCGGAATCGTTTAACTGGTACTCCAGTTCCCTTTCCACATACATGGGATTTGTCTGGACCACAATGCCCCCAAGGGTTAAGATGGCAAAGTAGCTTATCACAAACTCCGGACAGTTGGGAAGCATCACCGCCACCCGGTCACCTTTTTTAATGCCAAGTTTACTTAAAGCGTTTGTAAACCGTTTTATTTTTTCTCCCAGCTCCTTATAGGTCATTTCCTGCCCCAAAAAGACAGTGGCTATTAACCCCGGATATTTTTCCGTGGTTTCCCAGAAAAGCTCATGGAGAGTTTTTTCCGGATAGTTAAGACTCGCCCTGACCCCTTCGGAATAATGTTTTAACCAGGGTTTAGCCTGATACACCGAACTCATAAAACCCCTCCTTGAAATGGATTTAATTTTTAAAATTTTCTAAACATTCATCTTAAAAAAATTTTTTCTCAATCTTTCAAAAGTTCCCGGCCAATTACCAGTCTTTGAATCTGGTTGGTACCTTCATAAATTTGGGTAATTTTCGCATCCCGCATCAATTTCTCCACCGGATAGTCCCGCATGTAGCCGTAACCGCCAAGGATCTGCACCGCATCCACCGTAACCCTCATCGCTACATCACTGGCAAAACATTTCGCCATCGCGCCCTCTTTAGTTGCTTTCATGCCCTGGTCCAGCATCCAGCAGGCTTTCCAGACCAGCGCCCGGGCTGCTTCAATCTGCATCGCCATATCAGCCAGCATAAATTGAATTGCCTGAAATTCGGCTATGGGACGGCCAAACTGTTTTCGCTCTTTAGCGTATTTAAGCGCTTCATCTAAAGCCCGCCGGGCAACCCCTACCGCCGTTGCCCCAATCATCGGGCGCGTCTGGTCTAAAGTTTGCATGGCAATCTTAAAACCGCTTCCCACCTCCCCCAAGACATTTTCCCTGGGAATCCTGACATTCTCCAGTATCACCTCCGCTACGTGGGACGCCCGGTCGCCCATTTTCTTTTCTTTTTTTCCGCCATAAATCCCCGGCGTATCCCCCGGAACTAAAAAAGCCGTAATCCCCTTTATCCCTTTACTCCGATCAACGGTTGCAAAAACCGTGTAAAGGCTCGCCACCCCGCCGTTGGTGATAAAACATTTTGTCCCGTTTAAAACCCATTCATCCCCTTCCAGCCGGGCGGTGGTTTTAATTGCGGAAACGTCAGAACCGGCTTCCGGTTCGGTTAAGCAAAAAGCTGCTAAGTTGGGTTTGGCGCAAAACGGTTTTAAAAACTTTTCCTTCTGCTCTTCGGTCCCGGCAATTAAAAGCGGAGTCAGAGCCAGGGCGTTATTCCCAAAGGTTCCGTTTATCCCAAGACAGCCGTAAGCCATTTCTTCAGCAACAATAGCTTCGGTAATAAAATCCACTCCCTGCCCGCCGTACTCCACCGGAACATGGAGATTCATAAGTCCGGCTTTAAATACTTTTTCAATCACCTGCCAGGGTATTTCTTCCTTTTCATCGTATTCCGCGGCAATAGGAATAATTTCTTTTCTGACAAAATCTCTGGCCATCTTTTGAATAGCTTTTTGCTCCTCCGTTAATTCAAAACTAATCACTACCTTCCCCTCCCTTTTTATTTTTCAATAACCCTTCCCGAATTTGGTCTACCGCAAAAATCAAACCGGTGGTTTTTTCCCCGAAATCCAGTGTTTTGCACTGAAGGTCATTCATTTACTTCAGGAATTTAGCTTATCGAATAAAGTTCTAAATCAAAGCCTTCTTCTTTTTTGTAACGGTTAAAAATGTAGTGCCGGTAATTTACGTATTCGTCATAATTGCAAAAGATACCGGCTTCCTTGAGGCCTTCTTCAAGGTCTTTTATGGAAGGCGGACAGCCTTTTAAAGCAATGGCATGTTTTATATTGGGATTATCTTTGTTTAATTCACAGACACATTTGCCAAATAAAACGGTATAGTCAAAGCCCGGTGACGCGAGCTGCCTTTTACCGCTTACCACTTCCACATTGGGGAAGGGCTTACCTTTAAAAGCCGACATAAACATTATAAGCATGGGGTTATACATTCCCGAACAGCCGGTACAGAGGGAACTATCGTATTTTCTGATGGCAAGTCCGGTTATACCCCTTCTGGCAAAACCAATGGGTCCTAAATCCCCCTCCTGCCATTCCCAGTCGTAATCAATAAATTGCCGGTGGGCGTTAAGATCTTCACCTCGAATTTCCAGATTTTGCAGATCAAGGCTTCTCCCAGTTAGACCGGCAAAATAGCGTAAATGCTCTATTTCCTCTGCCCGGTAACCCATGATTTCTGCCCCCGCGATATCAGCCGCTAAAATGTCCGTCGAGGCAATAATTAAGTTTTTGCGGTAGGCTTTGCCGGTAGGACCCGGACCTTTTTCTAAGACAAATACACCGTCAATAATTGTTAAAGCAACAGGTAGCCGGGTAGCTAAATGAGGAAAGGTATGTTCTAAATCCCAGTCTTTACCGTGGCAGTGAGTTTTGGAACGGCGGCTAATGGTACCTTTTAGATTTTTAATTCCCAGGGAAACTTTGCACTGGTTGTGGGTTTTTAAGACCGGAAGGTTAATGATTTTATCGGCTTTTAAAGCTCTATTGGCTACCGAAAGCTTAATGGGGCCAAAATCTATTTCCGTAAACTTTTCTTCATTAAAATCTACCAGCTCCACACCGTACTTTTCCGCCAGCTTTTCATAACCCAAAACCTTAAAAATTTGCCTTCCCATGGGGCGAGGGTTCATAAGAGAACCCTCGCCGATTGTCAGCCGGCTAAATCCTTCTTCTTTGAGAATTCGAACCAGCGCCGCCATAACCGCCGATGTTGTCACGACCCCAAAGGGCGGGAAGGGCAGGTTAAAATCCCAGGAAACCAAGTTGGGCTTTATTAAAATTTTGTCATCTTTTTTTAAACCCGAAAGGCCATCACAGAGTTCAAGGGCTTTTCTTAGAGAATGATACGCATCCTCAAACTTTACAATTGAAACCACCGGTTTAGTCAAGATTTTTCACCACCATGCTTTTTTAGTTCTTCCTCCCGCAGTAGACGGCGTAAAACTTTACCCACGGCAGTTTTCGGAAGTTCGGATCTGAATTCCACCAAGCGCGGTACTTTGTAGCGGGCCAGGCGAGCGTTACAGAAGTCAATTACTTCCTGCTCCGTTAAGGTTTCACCATCTTTAACCACAATATAGGCTTTGACCGTTTCTCCCCGGTAAGCATCGGGAACACCCACCACAACCGCTTCTTTAACTTTGGGGTGCTGGTAAAGTACCTCTTCTACTTCCCGGGGATAAATGTTGTAACCGCTGGCAATAATCATGTCTTTTTTCCGGTCAACAATGTAGAAAAAGCCATCTTCATCCATTCTGGCAATATCACCGGTGTATAACCAGCCGTCTTTCAGGACCTGGGCAGTTTCTTCGGGACGATTCCAGTAACCTTTCATAACCTGCGGTCCTTTTACTACCAGCTCGCCAATTTCTCCCGGCGGTAAATCTTCCCCCGTTTCTAAATCAACGATTTTAGCAAGGGTATCGGGATAAGGTACGCCAATCGAACCAATTTTTCTTAAGCCGCCAATTGGATTTAAGTGGGTTACCGGTGAAGCTTCGGACAAACCGTAGCCTTCCACCACTATGGCCCCGGTAATTTCTTCAAATTTTGTCTGGACCTCTACCGGCAGAGGCGCGGAACCGCTGACGCAAACGTAGATGGACTTTAAGTCATACCTGGTAAGATCCGGATAGTTCAGTAAAGCGATATACATGGTAGGAGCACCGGGAAAAGCGGTAGGACGGTAAAGATCGATATGCTCTAAAATAAGGCCTGCCTCAAATCTGGGAACTAAAATCATGGTACCACCAAAGCAAGTAGCTAAATTCATGCCTGTGGTCATGCCGTAAACATGGAAAAGAGGTAAGGCAATTAAAATTCGCTCCTGTCCGGGAACAAAAAGGCGATGGGAAAATTCTCGCACCTGGTAAGCATTAGCTACTAAATTTTTATGGGTTAACATTGCTCCCTTCGAAACGCCGGTCGTTCCGCCCGTATATTGCAAAACTGCCACATCATCGGGGCTTACCGCTACTTCCGGAACATCCGGCTCACTATTTAGCACCAAATCATTAAAGTAATAAACTTCCGGGCCAAACTCACCGGGATATGTTCCGAGTTGTGGAATATTAACTACAATAATATTCTTAAGCGAAGTGTTTCCTTTTACCGCCCGGGCTCGCGGGTATAAAACATCTAACAAAATAATCGTTTCAGCACCGGAGTCGTTTAAGTAATACTCAATTTCCCGCTCGACGTACATGGGATTAAGCTGAACGACAACCCCGCCCAGAGATAAGATGGCAAAATAGCTCATTACAAACTGGGGAGAGTTGGGAAGCATAATTGCTACCCGGTCGCCTTTTTTAATCCCAATTTGACTTAAGGCCCGGGTTAACCTTTTTACTTTTTCACCAAACTCTTTGTACGTCATTTTTTCGCCCAAAAAAATAGTTGCGATAATTCCCGGATATTTTTCAATCGTTTCCCACAAAAGTTCCGGTAATGTTTTTTCCGGATAGTCGATGTGCGGTCTTACCCCTTTCACATAATGCTTTAGCCAGGGCATTGCGGTATTTTCGGCAGCCATAAAACCCCTCCTGATGAAATAATTTTTTTAATTTTCGTAATATCCGAAAAATTTTAATCTGATTGGTGCATTCATATATCTGGGTGATTCTACCTCCGGCATTAATTCCTCTATCTTCATCTATTTATCTTCTGTCATAAACACCGGAGGCCGACGTTCCTTTATAGCTTTTAAACCTTCCCGGTGGTCATCGGTAAACTGGGCGATAGCAAAGTGCGAAGAAATCAGATCTAAAGCAGCTCTTAAATCCATCCTTAACCCCTGATAAACCGCTCTTTTTATCATTCTAATCGCCACTTCCGGCCCTTTTACCAGCCGTTCGGCAAATTTATACGTCTCTTCCAGTAATTTATCATCAGGATAAACCCGGTTTACCAGTCCAAGTTGATGTGCCTCCCTGGCATCGATAAAATCTCCGGTCCAGAGAAGTTCCAAAGCTTTTGCAATACCTATAAGACGTGGTAAGAAGTAAGCTCCTCCATCCCCCGGAACCAGGCCCAACCTGATATATCCCTCGGAAAAGCGGGCAGATTCCGCAGCAAAACGCAGATCACACATCAGTGCCATATCAAGCCCGGCTCCCACCGCCGTACCATTGATAGCCGCAATGACCGGTTTATCGATTACTTCCCATAACAAAAGCGGTATTTTCTGAATATGCTTCCAGATAAAATTTTTACTGGCAAGAGGAGTGCTTTTAGCTGTCTTTTCCAGTAATTCTAAATCTCCACCGGTGCAAAAAGCTTTGCCGCTCCCGGTTAAAACAATAACTTTTACAGCGTCATCCTGCTGGCATTCCTGTAAAAAATTAACCCACCGGTCAATCATTTCTAACGTAAAAGCATTCATTTTTTCAGGACGGTTTAAGGTAATAGTGGCAATACCCTCTTTTTTTTCTAATAAAATTTCCTGAGCGCTCATCTTTCCCCCCCTCGAACAATCTTAATTACGGTTAGCCTTACGGTAGCCCAGGGCATCCTGGGCTAAGATAAGCTTATGAATATTGCTGGTTCCTTCCACTATCTGGTAGTACTTGGCATCGCGAAAATAGCGCGCTACCGGGTACTCTTCCGAATACCCGTAGGCACTAAAAATTCTTAAAGCATAATCGGCACATTTGCTGGCGGTTTCACCGGCAAAAAGCTTTGCCATTGATGTTTCCCGGGTACTGGGTACTCCTTTATCTTTTAGAAAAGCCGCCCGGTAAGTTAAAAGTCGAGCCGCTTCAATCTCCACCACCATCTGGGCAATCCAGTCCTGAATCATCTGAAACTGGCCAACTTTTTGCCCGAACTGTTCCCGGGTGTTGGCATATTCAACAGCAGCATCCAGGCAGGCCTGAGCTACCCCAACCGCCCCAGCGGCTGAAGCGAGCCTGGTATCATCTAATTGCTGCATGCAAATTTTAAAACCCTGCCCTTCCTGCCCTAATAAGTTTTCTCCGGGAACCCGGACATTTTCAAAAGTAATCGCCCCCACCGGTGACGCCCAGTTTCCCAGTTTTTCCTCAATGGGTTCAATAGTGACACCTTCGCTGTTTAAGTCCACAATAAAAGCCGACATCCCTTTGGCCCTCCGGGATGGGTCGGTATAAGCATAAACCAAAGCAATATCCGCTACCGGCGCCAGGGAAATCCACATTTTGCTCCCGTTTAAAATATAATAATCCCCATCACGGATAGCTTTTGTGGTCATTGAAGCTACGTCAGAACCAGCATTGGGTTCAGTAATAGCAAAACATCCTATTAAAGCACCACTGACAAGACCGGGTAAATACTTCTTTTTCGCTTCTTCAGTTCCGTAACGGTAAATAGTAACTCCAGGACCTAAAGTATTGGCAGCAAAGATAATTCTAAGAGAACTGTGCACCCGGGCTATTTCTTCACAGAGGATTGCTACCGCCAAATACCCCTGACCATTACCCCCGTATTCTTCAGGAATAATGCACCCTAAAAATCCAAGCTCGCCCATTTTCTGCACCAGGTCCCGGCGAAAACGATGAGCTTTATCATCGGCATCAGCAGTGGGTTTTACTTCTTTTTCGGCAAATTCCCGGGCTAAACGCTTAATTGCCAGTAAATCCTCCGGTAAATCAAAGTTCATGCTCCTCACTTCCTTAACTTTTTTAAAAAAGCGGCCAATTCCTTTGGCCGCTTTATTTGGTGTGTTTAATCGTCGATATTTTCAATGATCGTAGCTACTCCCTGACCTCCACCGCAGCAAGCGGTTATCAGAGCATATCTACCCTGACGGCGTTTTAGTTCATAAACCGCTTTAACCACCAGGATGGCCAGTGACGCCGCAATCGGGTGGCCCAAAGCTATTGCTCCGCCATTGGGATTAAATTTTTCTTCATCCCGCCAGTCAATGCCCAGTTCCCGGCATACGGCAATTGACTGAGAAGCAAAGGCTTCATTTAGCTCAATAACATCAATGTCATTTAAAGTTAAGCCGGTTTTGGCTAAAACCTTTTTCACTGCGGGAACAGGACCAATCCCCATAATATTGGGATCAACTCCGGCAGCCGCATGACCTACTATTCTGGCCATAGGCTTTAACCCCAATTTTTCGGCTTTCTGCCGGCTGGCAATTAATAAAGCAGCGGCGCCGTCATTTATCCCCGAAGAGTTGCCAGCAGTTACGGTGCCGCCGGGCTTAAAGGCCGGCGGAAGTTTGGCCAGAACTTCGAGGGTAGTATTCGGCCGGGGATGCTCGTCCTGATCAAAAATTACCGGGTCTCCTTTTTTCTGAGGAACCACAATGGGCACAATCTGCTCTTTAAAGCGCCCCTCCTGGATGGCCCTGGCGGCTTTTTTCTGGCTTAAATAGGCAAACTCATCCTGCTCTTCCCGGCTGATCTGCCAGCGTTCCGCAACGTTTTCCGCCGTAATTCCCATGGGAGGGTCGCCTATTTCTGCTGGAGCTAATGTTCTTCTTGGTATCCAGGCAGGAGCGGTCCGCTGAAAGGCTTCAGTAGGCCTTTCCATCAGGTAAGGCTGGCGGGTCATGCTTTCCACTCCACCGACCAGATAAAGCTCGCCAACCCCGCCCCAGATAAGAGAAGCCGCTAAATTTACAGTAGTAGAACCGGACCCGCACTGCCGGTCTACCGTTATCGCCGGTACTTCAAGCGGCAACCCAGCTTTAAGCCAGGCTACCCGGCCCATACAGCCCACAGCGCCCAGGCAGTGGCCAAAAATTACCTCATCCACCTCTAAAGAGTCTTTTAAGCCGCTTCGTTTAATTACTTCTTTAATTACCTCCGCCGCATAAACCTCTGGCGGCAGGTCTTTTAATGCTCCTTTTTCTTTGGCAATGGGCGTTCTTACTGCCCCCACAATTACCGCATCACGCATTTTCCCCCTCCCCTTTTACCGGCCTTTAAAATTCGGCGGCCGTTTTTCAAAGAAAGCAGTTCTTCCCTCCACCGCATCTTCACTGCTAAACGCCACTTTGGAACCTTCTTTCTCAATTTTTAAACCTTCTTCTATTGAAGTATCCAGCCCTAAAGTTACCGCCTTTAAAATTTCCCGCATAGCGATGGGCGCCCCTTTGGCAAGCTTAGCTGCCAGCGCCCGGGCTTCTGTTAGTACCTGGTCTTTGGGTACGACTTTGTTTACCAGACCGTAGCTTAAGGCTTCTTCTGCCGTTATTGGCTCTCCGGTAAGCATTGCTTCCAGGGCTCTGGTTTTACCAATTAACCGGGGTAACCTCTGGGTACCTCCCCAGCCAGGGATAATGCCCAGTTTTACTTCGGGCAAAGCCATGGAAGCATCATCTGCTAAAATGCGCAGGTGACAGCTTATCGCTAATTCGGTTCCTCCGCCGTAGGAGCTACCGTTCAGCGCAGCAATCACCGGCTTGGGGAAAAGCTCAATTTGCCGGAAAAGAACACTTCCTTCCACTTCCGGTAAAATCCCTTTAGCCCGGTCAGCAAATTCCGTGATATCTGCCCCGGCACAGAAAACCTTGCTACCTTCCCCGCTAATTATTACCGCCCGAATCTCGGGATTTTTCTCAATTTCCTGCAAAGCTTTTTGTAAATCTTTTAAAACTTTCTGGCCAAGAGCATTTACCGGCGGGTTGTTTAGGTAAATAACGGCATAACCGTCCGTAACCTCAAATTTAATTTTTTCAAATTCCACCGCAAATCTCCCCGCTTTCTATTTTTTCTCCTGGGTGTAATCATAAAAGCCTTTACCAACTTTCCGTCCCCATTCTCCTTTAACAAATTTCTCCACTACGGTAGGAGATGGCTTCATAGCAGGATCCCGGCTTTCCCGGTATCTTTCCATTTCAACGTAATAAGTAAGGTCGATACCGGTTAAATCCATTAACCTAAAGGGTCCCATGGGGTGACCAAGGCCAAGTTCCACCGCGGTATCAATATCCTTATAATCGGCTATTCCTATTTCATATAAATAGAACGCTTCAGCCTTAATAGCCGCTAAAATGCGGTTTACCAGAAAGCCGTAAATTTCTTTTTGCAGCAAAACCGGAACTTTGCCCATTTTCCGGGCTACTTCCATCGTCACTTCTGCAGTTTCATCGGCAACATGAGGTCCTTTAACCACTTCAACCAGTTTCATGACCAGAGCTGGGTTAAAGAAATGCATATTTAAAACTTTTTCCGGACGTTTGGTAACATCGGCAATTTTGGAGCTGACAATGTAGGAGCTGTTGGTAGCTAAAATGGCATGGGGAGGGGTAAGTTCATCAAGCTTTTTAAATAATTCCCGCTTGACATCCAGCTTTTCAATTACCGCTTCAATGACAAAGTCCACATCTTTGCAGGCCTCTTCCAGACTCAAAGTGAATGTCAAATTTTCTTTAGCTTTGGCAGCTGCTTCCTCGGTAAGTTTTCCTTTCGCCACCCTTTCAGGTAAGTAGGTTTCCACAAAGTTTTTGGCCCTGTTTAAGATTTCTTCGTTAATGTCGGTACAGGTGACCTGATAGCCGGCCAAAGCTGCAGCCAGGGAAATCTGGTGACCCATGTTGCCGGCCCCAACAACACAAATTTTTTTAACTTCCATAAAAGATACCTCCCTCTTGTTTTTTTACTGCCGGCAATTACTTTTGCCAGCTTTATTTCTCTCCTTCAAGAACTTTAAACTTGTAACCATAGCGGATTACGTCTTCTTCCGTGTAAATTTGCCGCAAAACCATCTCCACCGGCATCCCAATTTTAATTTCTGCCGGTACCGGTTCGGTCAATTGAGCTATAATCCGGGGACCTTCCTCCAATTCCACCAGCACCACCGGATAAGCTCCCCGGTATGCCGCTTCTTCGGAAAATTCCGGAGGCGCTCCCGCTCCAGCAATAACGGTATAGGAATAAATTTTGCCGCGCCCGCTTAATTGCACTTCGGTAAAATTATCCAGCGCCCCGCAGGATTTACAGCCAGCCTTGGGCGGAAAAATTATTTGACCGCAGTTGGAGCATTTTAAACCTACCAGGCGGTATCTCTGTTTTACCGCCCGCTGGTACATGGGGATGGAAATATGCGCACCCATGGCTTCACCCCTTATAAATACCTCTTAACTCTGAGGTACTGAATAAAATTTAAATATTTTTTCCCTGAGGCAAGCTTTTCTCGAACCGGCACTCTATTTGCTGGTTTTTTCACTGTCAGGCTAAAAGCTATCACCCCGGCACCGGAACCATAAGTAGCTACAATAACTTTTTCTCCCGGTTTAGCCCGGTCCAGAACTGCCGCCAGACTTAAAAAGGGAGAAGCAGCACCGGTATCACCCGTATTTTCGTAAAGCAGGCCTGGTAGCATTTGTTCGTCGGTAAAACCAAGTTTTTTGCCGGCTTTCAGGGGAAGGCGGCTTTCAATTTCGTGCAATACAGCATAATTGTAATCAGCCGGCTTTAAATTTTCTTTTTCCAAAAGTTCGGTTACCGCCTTTGTTATCAACTTTTGATAGGCCTCACCGGTAAAGGTTTTAACGCCAATATCTTTTATTTCACCGCTGCCAGCTTTGCGAAAACGTTCGCCTAAATTTTCCTGGACCAGAGCTACAAAGTTATTTACCACTGCCAGAGGATTTTCTGTCCCCAGGATAAAGGCAGCACTGCCTGCAGCCAGTCCGTGCTCAATGGGGTCTTTAACATTAGCCCTGGGAGCATCAGCCACGATAACCAGAGCTTTTTGGCCAAAGCCTCCTTTTACTAAGCTTACTGCCGTTAAAAAAGCCTCACCGCCGGCCCGGGTAGATTGGCCGTATTCAGCTGAAAATAGATTTTTTTTAAGTCCGAGCATTTCCGCAATACTGCCGGAAAGCAATTTTTCACTGTAAGGCGGACTGGTGGAAGCCCAGGTCAAAAGGGAAATTTCTTCAGGATTTATACCTTCAAAAAGAGCATCCCTGGCAGCAGCTATACCCATTGTTAACGAATCTTCATCAAAATCGGCAACTGTTTTCTCACTGAAGTTTGCTCCGCAGCTGCCCAGGGCTTTCTGGTATTCGCTCCTGGTTATTCTAAGGCCGGGGAAATAGATGCCGTAACTTACTATCCCCACTTCCATCGCTACCCCTCCCTCCGGTAAATAAACACCGCTGCCGTTCCTCCGGAACCGCCTACATTGTGGGATAAGCCTACTTCGGCATTTTTTATCTGGCGCTCCGGATTTTTGACCCTTCCCCGGAGCTGGTTAAACACTTCGTATGCCTGACCGCAGCCGGTAGCTCCAATAGGATGGCCCTTACTTTTAAGTCCGCCGCTGACATTTACCGGAAGGCGTCCACCAAGGTAGGTCTCCCCTTCTTCCAATAGCCTAATCACCTCTCCCTTTTCGCCAAAGCCAAGGTCACCGTAAGCTAAAATTTCGGCAATAGTAAAGCAGTCATGCACTTCCGCAAAATCAATTTCTTTTGGAGTTATTCCGGCCATCTGATAAGCTCTGGTGCTTGCCTGCCGGGTGGCTTTAAAACTTGTAATACTGTCTCGATCCTGCAAAGCCAGGTAATCGGACCCAATTCCATAGCCGATGATAAAGACTGGATGGTCGGTAAACTCTTTTACCCGGTCTTCACTGCAAAGTAAAACAACCGCTGCTCCGTCACTGGTAGGTGAGCAGTCCCACACCGTAAAGGGATCAGCTACCGGTGCTCCCTTTAACACCGTTTCCACCGTTATTTCCTGTCTGAATTGAGCCTTGGGATTCATTTTGCCGTGATAGTGGTTTTTCACCGCTACTTTGGCCAGCTGCTCCCGGGTAAGGCCGTATTCCTCCATATAGCGCCGGGCAATTATAGCGTAAATCCCGGCAAAGGTTAAGCCTGCCAGTCTTTCAAACTCGGTATCGCCGGAAATCCCAAGCCAGTATTTGGCTTTGGTCGAAGAAACATCCCGCATTTTTTCAACCCCGGCAGCAAGAGCAATATCGCACTGTCCGGAAGCAACCGCATTAATCGCATTATATAACGCAAATCCACCCGAAGCACAGGCATTTTCCACCCTTACCGCCGGAACATTGGGTAAACCCACATGTCCCATTAATAAGGGAGCAAGCTGTCCTAATTGAAAACCGCTGCCGGCGCTTAAAGAGCCAATAAAGGCCTGCTGGATTTCCCGGGGGTCAATCCCTTTATCGACACTCTCTATTGCTTCCTTAAAAGCCATAGCAAAAAGCTCTTTAACCCCCAGCTCTGGAAAATCGCCGTAGGGAGTTTGCCCGGCTCCGATGATGGCTACCCGCCGCATGCAAGCCACCTCTTTATTAACCCAGTTCCTTTAAAATCTGGGAAGCTATTATATTCTTCTGAATTTCCGAAGTTCCTTCATAAATCCTGGTAATCCGGGCATCCCGGTAGTATCTTTCAATGGGGAACTCTTTCATATAACCCATGCCGCCAAAAATCTGTACCGCTTTATCGACCACCCGGCCATAAGCTTCCGAAGCAAACAGTTTGACGGCAGCAGCCTCTTTAATGACCTTTGCTCCCTGGTCCACAAGCCAGGCTACCCGGTAGGCAAACCATCTGGTTGCTTCAATATCTACGGCCATCTCCGCCAGCATATGCTGAATAGCCTGGAAAGACGAAATAGGCTTACCAAACTGGACCCGCTGCTGGGCATAACGGGTAGACAGCTCCAGAAGTTTTTGCATGGAACCAACACAGCGAGCAGCCAGTCCTACCCGCCCTTTAGCCAGGATTTTCAGGGCATTGATATAACCTTCGCCGACATTGCCCAGGACGTTTTCTTCCGGAACTTCGCAGTCTTCCAAGATAATTTCCGAGGTATGGGAACCTCGCAGTCCCATTTTTTTCTCAATAGTTCCCACTTTAAAACCAGGAAAGTTCTTTTCGACAATAAACGCCGTTATCCCACCTTTAGCCCCTTTGCTTTTATCGGTTACCGCAATAATGGTAAAGACATCGGCATCTGGACCGTTGGTGATAAAATGCTTTACCCCGTTTAAAATATAGCGGTCTCCCTTTTTAACGGCTGTTGTCCTGATACTTGCGGCATCAGAACCAGCCTCTGGTTCAGTTAAAGCAAAGGCAGCTAATTTTTTCCCCGAGGCAAGGTCAGGTAAATATCTTCTTTTTTGTTCTTCGGTGCCTAACTCCACGATACCAGTGGTACCAATACCGGTATGCGCACCAATTAAAGTGGTAAAACCATTGGCGGTACGTCCAAGTTGCTCATAAATTATACATTTGCCCAGCATGCCAATGCTGCCCACACCGCCATACTCTTCCGGGATGCTCAAACCAAAGAGTCCAAGTTCTCTTGCTTTCTGGATAATTTCTTCCGGCACCCGGTCTTCTTCATCAATTTGCTGGCTGATGGGGTCAACTTCGTTATCCACAAAATCCTTGACCGTCTGCACCATCATTTGCAGTTCTTCACTGATCGTGAAATCCATAGCGCCCCTCCCTCTTGCTTTTTTGTTTTATATATGAAATAATTGTCTTATATATAGTATAACGGGATTTAAATTTTTATGTCAATAATTTTGCAATAAATTTTAAAATTTTCTTACAATTTTTCTTAAACCGCTTGCAGTGTTATGATAAATTAGGAGAGGTGACGTTATGGTTTTAGAAGAAAAAGAAAATAAATCGGGAGCCCCGGCCGTGGAAATGGCTATCAAAATCTTAACTTATTTAAGTAGATACCGGAATAAAAACCGCACCCTTGCCGAAATTGCCCGGGACTTAAATATCAATAAAAGTTCCTGCCACCGGATATTGAAAGTTCTTCTGGATTACCGGCTGGTATCCTATGACAAAAACACCAGGCAGTTCAGCCTGGGATCTTTTTTAATTGTTTTAGGTAGCCGGGCTTCCGAATTCAACGACTACTTAAAAATTGCCAAACAGCATTTAAAAGAATTAGCAGAAACCACCAAACAAACCTGTGTCCTTGTAGAGCCAATCGCCAACAACCGCCTAGTTTACATTGCCAAAGAAGAGCCGGAGGCAGCAGTACGGATTACCGTCAGTATCGGTCAATCGTTTCCGGTAACCAGTGCTTCCTTTGGAAAATGTTATCTGGCCTTCCTTCCAGAAAAGGAAGCCAGGGAAATTGTAAAAGAGGTAGGAATCAAGCAATTTACCGACAAAAGTATTACCAATGTAGAGGAATTTTTTCAAAGTTTGGAGGTAATTCGAAAGCAGGGCTATGCGGTGAGCTTTGAAGAACACACTCCGGGGGTTTTTGGCATTAGCGCTCCTGTTTTTGATAACAGCGGAAGTGTTCGCATGGTTGTATCGTGTATTGGGCTTGCTTCTTCAGTGAATGAAGAAACAATTAATTTTTACGCTGACAAAGTTAAAACTACCGCGCAAAAAATCACCGCTATTTTTTCCGATATGTAACAACACCCCGAAGTTAAACCTCCGGGGTGTTTTCCTTTTAACCACCGCTTAAGTAGGGAAAGACAAATACTTCATCCCCATCTTTTAGCAGCTGGTTGTCAGTTGCTATCTGTCCGTTAACCGCAATACTAAAGGGATTTTTAAGTCTTGAGGCCAAAAGCTCCTTTAACTCTTCAATACTTCCTGCCGCAAGTTCAATTTCTTCTTTGGGAAGGTCGTAAAATAAAGCATAATTTACCTTAACTTTAATCATCCGCCAGTAACCTCGCTAAAAATTCCCGGGATATGGTGCCATCGGAATTCCAGCCCCGAAGTTGATAAAATTCAGGCAAGTATTTTTCAATCTCCGGAACGTTACCAAAGGCTCCCCCTTCGGCAAGAGGCTTTTTCACATGCCCGGGTAGCCTATCATCGGCCGGACTGCTTCCCAAATTAAAGGAAATGGCTCTCTTAATTGTAATCGAATTGTTTGCTGCTTCGACCACTTTTTCCGGCGTCCAGGCAACTCCGGTAGTATAAGACAGAGCACCCACCACAGCCTTTAACGGTGTAAAGGCAAAGCTGCATTTTACAAGACAGTTATCAAGTTCCCGTAAGCTCTGGAACTTCACTACTGCTTCAACCCGGCCATCAAGGTTAAACCTCGGTCCCGGCACTACTCCAAAGTCCGGATCTTTAGCAATCCCCAGGTCAACTTCAAAGAAACTTCCTCTTAAATGACAGGCTCCCCGGGGACCGGTTGCATAGGATAACGCCTGACCGGTAAAGGCTCTTGGTTCATGCATGGGTATCTCCAATCTTCTTACAGCCGCAGCATAGTCCTGAGACAAACCAAGCTCTTCGGCCACTCTGGCAACTCCCTTGCCTATCAGCTGACCAATGCCGCTGTTTTCTCCGGTTAGCCTTAACGCTTCAAGAATTCCCTTGCTATCTCCAAAATCAGGCACTTCGGCCTTCAAGTTTTCGGGAAGCAAATTCTCTTCTTTTAAGTACATTAAAAAGGCCAGGCTAACACCGGTGGAAATAGTGTCAAAGCCATAACGGTTGGCAATATCATTGGCTTCAATAATAGTATCCATATCGAAGTTTTCCAGAAGCGGTCCGTAAGTAACCGCTGTTTCGTATTCGGGACCATCAACAATTCTACCTTTGAAATTAAGTTCGCGTCCACAGGCAATTGGACAACCCCAGCAGGCTCTGGGATGGATTGAATATTCCTCTCTGAACTTTCTGGCATTGACCTTATCTATCGGAAATAATCCTTTGGTAAAATATTTCACCGGAGTATCGCCAAAATAATAGCCAATATCCAGATATCCTAAAGTCCCGTACTGGGTAAAGAGCTCCATTTCCTTTTTATAAGCAGCCGTTAATTGCTTTGCCAATTCTTTCAGCTCTTCTTTAGCAGCAACCGGTACTTCTCCCTGTCCATCGACTACGATGGCTTTTAGGTTTTTACTGCCAAAAACCGCTCCAAAACCCATTCTCCCGGCAGCCCGACCGTGGTCGTTCATCACCGCAGCCATCGGCATTAACCTTTCGCCGGCTACCCCAATGCCTGCAATGCTGACATTACTGCCGTAAACTTTTTTGAGCTCTTCCTGCATTTCATAGGAATCAAGACCTTTTAAGTTGCTGCCGGGTTTAATCTCCACCCTGCCATTTTTGACTTCAAGATATACCATATCCTGAGCTTTACCGGTAATAATTAAACCATCAAAACCGGCTCTTTTAAGATATGCCCCAAATTTTCCGCCAGAGGTAGCCTCGCCCCAGTAGCCGGTTAATGGTGAACGGCCACAAACTGCATAGCGGGAAGAAGCCGGTAGAGCGGTTCCCGTAACCGGGCCAGCCATCACTGCCACATAAGCTTCCGGAGCCAGGGGATCAATTTCCGGCTTAATGTAATCATAAAGAAGCCTTGCTGCAAGGCCACTGCCACCGATAAATTTTTCGGCAAGCTTGAATGGCGTAGGCTTTATCTCAACTTTCTGGTTTGATAAGTCAATATACGCTATTTTCCCTGTGTAACCCAGCATTAGCGTACGCCTCCTTTCAGCGTCCCGTACAAGGATGCCACAAAAATCTCCTCATAATCTTTTGGTGTTACCGGAATGGGGCTTAAAATACTGACCGGGTCAATAAGCGCCCAGGAAACCAGCTCCGGTAACGCTTGCTTAAATGCCTCCTCACTAACCTGCGGATAATCGGAAAACTTAAAGCTAAAGCCGAGCTTTTTATAAAACTCAACCAGCGAATTTAAAAACTCCTCGCCCTTTCCAAAGCCAAGGGCCTTTGCAAGTTCATCGGTTTTGGTTAAGTGTTTGGCGTAAAACTCAAAGACATAGGGTAAAAATGCCCCAACACACAAACCATGGTGCAGACCAAACTTTTTCCCCAGGGTATGCCCCAACGCATGGTCGATACCAGGAGCAGCATTGCTGAAAGCCAGCCCCGCTAAATTAGCAGCAATTAACATTTTTTGCCGGGCTTCTAAATCCCGACCATCCGCCACCACCCGGGGTAAAAACTTAAAGATTAGTTTTATCGCCTGGAGAGCATAAGCATCGGTATATTCGTTAGCCCAGCCGCTCAAGTACGCTCCTACCGCATGCGCCAGGGCATCAACACCGGTCCAGAGGGTTAGATTTGGGGGAAGAGAAACGGTGAAATTGGGGTCCAGGATGGCAAAGTCGGGAACAAATTCCGGATGGCTGAGACTCATCTTATGGCCGCCTTCGGTTATTACTGCTGCCGAAGTAGCTTCAGAACCGGTTCCAGCTGTAGTTGGAATTGCGGCAAACAGCGCCTTTTTTCTTAACCCAAGGGAATCAACGGGAGATAATTTTCTAAAATCTACATCGGGTCTTTCATATAAAAGCCAGATTACCTTGGTGGCATCGATTACCGAACCACCGCCAATGGCGATGATTAAGGAAGCATCACTATTTTTTACTGCCTCCACTCCGGCAAAAATATTTTCCACCGGAGGTTCGGGCTGCACTTCATCCCACATTTCAACGTGATAACCAGCATTAGAGAAGATTTCTTTAACCTTCTCTGCATTTGGTTTTACGATTTTATCGGTAATAATCAGTACCCGATTATTTCGACAAATTGTTTTTCCCATCCCCACCAGAGTGTTTAAGGCCCGGGGTCCCATAAAAATCCTGGGTCCAATGACCGCTGACTGTAAGCCCCGAACTCCCGAGGTGCCGGCTAAAGTAAATAGTAGCCGCCGCACTGGGTCTTCAAAACCGTACTTCCCTCTTTCCATACTATCCCCCCAAGTTTTATAAAAATTTAAAGACTATTTATTATTTTCTACAATTTTCTCATTTTTCCTTTGTTCTTTATAAAATAAATTGTTTACCTTTAAAATAATTCTCTTGCCCAGATTTAACAATATTTTTTTCTTTAATTGTCATATTTTCACAATGAATGGCATTCATTTTTTAAAAAATGAAACATTGAACATCACCCGGTAAATACTATTCTTAAGACTCACGGTAAAAAGTCAAGGACCAAGAAATGGAAATTAGAAAAGTAGGGGCTAAAAAAGGCAATAATAACCCTCTCCAACTATATGGTAATAGTTGGAAAATAGCAGAGAAGAGAAAAGGTTTTATTCAAGAACTATTTCATCACCGTCCCTTTGTAGATTTGGCCTTTGCTCAGCAGGGCAAAGACCAGCCTTACTAATTTGCGGGCAGTTAGAACCAGCGCTCGCTTATGTTGATGCTTGGTAACTTCGTGATACTTGCTCTGGTAGTAGGCCTTATACTCCTCGTTGTGCACCCGCAACGAGTTGGCGGCCTGGACCAGGTAGTAACGCAGGTACCGGTTGCCACTTTTTGTCAGGCGGCGTTCTTCGGCGTCAAAATCACCTGATTGGTAGCGGGTCCAGGTAAGGCCGGCATATTGAGCCAGAGCGGCTTGATCTTTGAAACGTTTGATATCGCCAATTTCGGCTATAATACCAGCAGCCGAGATGGGACCGAGGCCTTTTACGCTGGTCAGAGTTTGAGGTATGGCTTCTAACTCCCGGCAAATGACTTTATCCAGTTGTTTAAGCTGCCTTTTGAGGTGGTCAATATTCTGCAGAGTAAGAGAAAGAGCCACCTCACAAGCTGCGAGCATTTTAGGATTAAGGCGGTAGGCGCGGCGGGCAGCCTGTTTGAGGGCCTTAGCCATATTCTCAGGTGAGGCTAATTTGTTGTTACCATGGGACTGGATGAACTCTGCCAGCTCTTCCAATGGCATTTCTATAAGTTCATCTGGTGTAAATTCCTGTAATACCGCCAGGGAGGCCTTACCGAAAGTTTGACTAAAAGGCTTGTCCTGGTGATAATTAGAAAACTTAAGGAAGAGGAGATTTAAGGCTCGGTTCTGCTCGGCCGTCACCATTTCCACGAGGTGTAGGCGCAGGCGGGTGAGCTGGCGCAAAGGTTCAGTCACTATAGTTTCCCGGCTACAAGGGGTAAGATGGCCGAAGCGCACCCGTTCTGCGATAACGTAAGCATCGAGGGCATCTGTTTTAGGGCGCTTGGTACCGAAGGCCTTCTTAAAACTGGCCACCATGACGGGGTTTATTTCATAGACCTTGGTGGAGTATGGCTTAAGCTTTGGGGAGTCCAGGAGGAACTGACGGAGATGGACGCTGTAGATAGAGGTGGCCTCCAACCCTATATGAAGTTGCTGGATGTTAAACTTATGGGCGAGACCATCCAGCACCTCAACCATAGCAGAAGCGCCTTCGAGGCTGTTAGGAAAAGACTTAACTGGGGCGAGCTGTTGCCCTTGCTCATCGAGACACACCAAGTCGCATTTAAGAGCGCTGACATCAATGCCTGCAAAAACGACCCGGGCCAAAGGGTATCCCTCCTTGGGCTGGCCCAAATTAGGGGCGTGCCCTGCGGGTACGTCGCGTAACAACCTCGCGGGGCGATGAGAGCGTGGCAGGACAGCCGGGGGTGCACCTCTGGCCTGCTGAATCCAGAAGCCGGCTGGCCTGTTGGCTCAGCTCACGCGTAAGAAACATGCGCCGCACCGCAAGGGTCTCACTCTTACATGAGTAGTCACCGGGTTTACTCGGGCTACAGGAGGTATTTAAGAGTGACCCCGGACCAACCTATTTTAATCTTCGCAAAGGCACGCCAAGTTATCAAGAACCCTTAACCTAATTTTTCGGCTCGGGTTCTATGGTAATTTAAATTATACGAGGAGGTATTAAGCGATGGAGCTTAAAAAAAACGAGCGGTCAATTTTAGCGTACTTTCCCTCCAGTGCTAAAGCCATAGATGCCGCCGAAGCCCTTAAAGCTAAGGGAATTAATGACGTACAGGTTGACCGGGTGAGCAGATACGGTGTTGCCAGCAATCCGGAAGTTAATAACCCGATTTCCGGCCAGGGAGTGAGCGGAACCGGTTTAAGCCTTTACTCCGCTGGTGCCAACCAGTTTGGCGATAATGATGCCCGGGTGCTTTTATCAGCTGACCCATCAGTATCGGGGATGACCGCTAAAGAATATGGCACAGCCGGGGGTGAGGCGTTTTTGGTAACTGCAGTAACGACAAAAGATAAAGTAGAACAGGCAGTAAAAATCCTTAAAGAAAAAGGCGCCAAGATATAAAAAAGGCAAAAAAATAACCCGGAAGCGAATTCCGGGTTTATTTTATAGTATTTTAAACCGCTATTTCCAAGGTCTACTGCAGTAGCTTCAAGCTTTGTTTTTACCTCATCGGAAAAATGAAACTAGAGCGGCATTTTCGTTCATTTACATCCCGCTCTTAAAAACCTTAAGCCAATACCTTTCTCCCTCTTTTTCAACTATAACCGGCAGGTCGTAAAAATCTGTTAAAAGCTCTGAAGTCAGTACCTCATCTTTTTTGCCCGCGGCAAAAACTTCTCCATTTTTTAACAACAGGACATGGGTTATCCCAGCCACAATTTCCTCGGTATGATGCGATACCAAAATAATTGCAGGTCCACTTTCTTCCCGGCAAAGGGAGTCAATATCGGAAAGTAGTTTCTCCCGGGCTAAAAGGTCCAATCCTGCCACCGGTTCATCTAAGATTAAAAGGCGGGGATTGTTAATTAAAGCCCGGGCTATTAAAACTTTCTGCTTTTCCCCTTGCGACAGGGTTTGATACTGGCTGTTAGCCAGGTTAGATAAGTTAAATTTTTCTAAAAGCCTAAGGGCTTTTTCGACATCCTCTTCTTGCGGCCGGTCAAAAAGCCCTATGGTGGCAAAAAGACCGCTTAACACCACTTCCAAGGCTGTTTCCCGAACATAAAGCTTTTCCTGCAAAGAAGAGCTTACAAAACCAATTTCCCGGCGAAGCTCCCTTAAATCATAGCGACCAAATTTCTTTCCAAGTACCTCGACGTCACCTTTCGATGGGTAGTAATACCCGCAGATAAGGTTTAAAAGGGTAGTTTTGCCAGCTCCGTTTAAGCCCAGGACCGCCCAGTGCTCACCCTGGTTTATTTCCCAGGTAATATTCTTGAGGATTTGCTTCTTTTCCCGAATTAAGTTCACGTTTTTTAGTTTTAAAACCAATACTCCTCTCCCCTTATCTAAAACGTCCATAAATTTTTCCAAGATAAGCTTTTAAAGCCGGTGAATTTTGCTTTTTCCGTTTTTCCATTAAAAGATTAAAGCGCAGGATTTTTTCGTTAATTTTTTTCTTTATTTCCTTCTTTTCTTCTTCATCGTAGCAGCAATCGATAAGATTTTGTAAAGTCACCAATTCTTTTTTGAGCTGCATTTCTTCGGGCAGCACGCCGGCATTTTTTAAAATGATATATCCTGCGCGTAAATCTTCCGGGATCATGGACAAATCCTCGGGAATAATTTTTTGCCCCTTTCCCGGAAGATTATCAAAAACCCCATTTTCCATAGCTTCCCGAATTCTTTCCTCCGCAAGATGCATCAAGATATCCATTAAAGTAACTCTCCTTCAGCTACCGGGATAACTTTACCTCTTAATTTAGACATTCCAGGAAAAATTCCTTCTAAAAAAATAAACCCCGTAAAATTACGGGGTTATTGTTCCACATACAGTTCTAATAAAGCTTTGTCCATTTCACAATCCGGGCAAATTTCCTCCCCATCGTCAATAATGCAGTAGCAAATAGGGCAACGTTTTTCCACTTAAAACCACCTGCTACGAAGTATTGAGTATATTATTAACAACAGATATTATAGTAAGATTTTTTTGATTTGTAAACTACTTTTTCACAATTAAACTTACGCCTAATACAACCAGCAAGATGCCAATTACCTGGGTAAAAACAATTTTTTCCTTTAAAAATACTCTGGCCATTACCAACACAAAAATATAACTTAAGGAAAGTGCGGGATAAATCTTACTGACCTGCTCCCGGGCTAAAAGCCAAAACCATAAGAAAGTTTCGGAAACGTACATGAAAATTCCTGAAATAATGTAACCATTCATAAAAAATTTTATTAAACCAGTCAAAGTAAAAGTAAAAGGCATTCTTTCCATCCCAAGCTTCCAGAATATCTGCCCCAGGGCTATCATAAAAGCACAAATAACGGCTAAAAGTAAATACATTTCTACCACCTGGATTTACTATACCACAGGAAGGGAAAACGAGCAAAAAAGACGGTTCTAACAGCAGAAAAATGGATGCTGTCAGAACCGTCCCTAACGGTACTATTTGGTGAAGACGTGGTTGCCGATGCGGGCGGTAACTACCCGGTTAGCAAACCAGGGATGGTTCGATTTGGCCGGATTATAGAAGTACAAAGCGCCGTTGGAAGGGTCAATCCCGCGTAACGCATCAGCCACCGCCTTCTTCGATTCAGCAGATACCGTTACCTGCCAGAACCAACCGTTCAGGATTGGTTCAAAAGCTCCTTTTTGCAAAATTACTCCCCGAACATCGTTAGGAAAGAGCGGTGATTTTACCCGGTTTAAAATTACCGCGGCCACCGCCACCTTGCCCAGATACGGCTCACCTCCGGCTTCCGCCTCCACCATGCGGGCAAGTAGCTCCTGGTCTTCCGGGCTGATACGAAAAGCGCTCCGGGATACAGAAGTGGAAGTCCGGGCTATTAACCGCTTCATCGTTACCGGACCAACAATACCGTCTACTTTTAAACCCTCTTTTTTCTGAAACGCCATAACCGCTTTTTTGGTAGAAACGTCAAAATACTTATCCACTTTGTAGACCTTATAACCCAAACTTACAAGTTTTCTCTCAATCTCCAGAACTTTTGAGCCGTAACTTCCAACCTTGTAATAAACCACCTGCGAAGCCAAAGCTTCAGATACAACTGCTACAGGGAGTAATAGCATAAAAATTAAAGAAAACACTGCAAAAAATTTTTTCATTTTTATCCCTCCTTAAAAGTTGGTTTACGGAAAAGCAAAAATTCTGCCCTTCCTTGGACGCTTTTAAGAAGGTATAAAAGCAGACACTACAATTGTAACTATTTCTAATCTTTTTGCCAAATTAGCTAAGGCCCCATAAAATAAGAAAACCCGGCTTTACGCTTTTTCCCCAAAAAGCATAAGCCAGGCTTTCACGTATCCTAACCTATGAGACGATTAACGGTCCGCTGGAATTTTCAGGACTTCCTCTCTTAGCTTTTTTAGCTTCACCAAATCTTCCTCAATCCCCGGTTCCGGTGTTTCTAAAATCCACGGCACCCGCTTAAAAAAGGGTGAATTCAGTAAATTAATAAACCCTTCTCTCCCTATATATCCCTGCTCTAAATTTTCATGCCGGTCTTTTCGCGAACCAATGGGGTGTTTGGAATCATTTACGTGAAGAAGACAAAAGCGCTCTTCCCCGATTTTCTCCCTAAACTCCCGGGAAAAGGCGGAAATCCCTTCCGGCGAAACGTCATCATAGCCGGCCGCCAGCAAATGACAGGTATCAAGGCAAATCCCCAGTTCCTCATGACCGGTTTCGGAAATGATATAAGCCAGGTGGTCAAGGGAATATCCCATTTCATTGCCGCTACCGGCGGTATTTTCAATCAGGATTCTTGTCTTGAAATTCTCGGAAAGCAGTATTTTAAGCCCTTCTACCATCCGGGCTAATCCCCGCTCTTCGCCTGCCCCGCGGTGGCTTCCAACGTGGACTACCAAAAAGTCAGCATGAAGCTGGTCGGAGCGGTAAAGGTCTTCCCGGATCATAGCTACGCTTTTCTGAAACATCTCTTCTTCGGGAGAAGCTAAATTCATTACGTACGGGACATGAACCACTAAAGGATAAAGCTTATACTCCTCTTTAAACTCTAAAAAACCCTTTAACTCTTTTTCGTTAAAGGGTTTAGCTTCTCCACCCCGGGGGCTTCGGGAAAAGATCTGAACCCCTTCGGTTTTATTTTTTATAATTCTTTCTTTAAGTTTTAAGAGCCCTCCGGCAATGGAAAGGTGTAAACCAACGTTCATTTATTTTCCTTCCCTTCGGGGTTTATGAATTGGAGGATTTTTCTTTTCCCTTACTTCCTCCGCTGGGATCGCATCTTTCCGGGAAAGTTTCAGTCTACCCTGGTTGTCGTAACCAATCGCCTTAACCAAAATCTGGTCACCTTCTTTTACCACATCTTCCACTCTCTTCACCCGGGAATGGGCAAGCTGACTGATATGTACCAAGCCTTCTTTGCCGGGAAGGCCCAGCACCCCTGGAACTACTTCCACAAAAGCTCCAAAGTCAGCTATCCTGGTAACTTTCCCAAGATATACTTTGCCCACTTCAATTTCCTTGGTAAGGTTTTCAATAATGTTGAGAGCTTTTTCGCCCGCTTCCTTATCCACCGCTGCAATGAAAATCCGACCGTCGTCCTCAATATCGATTTTGACTCCTGTTTCATCAATAATTTTCTTAATTATTTTACCGCCGGGACCAATTATATCCCGAATCTTTTCCGGATCCACGGTGGTAAAGATTATTCGCGGAGCATAGGGCGAAAGTTCTTTCCTTGGTTCGGAAATTACTTCCAACATCTTGCCCAAAATATGCATCCGGCCTTCCCGGGCCTGGGCTAAAGCCTTTGTTAATATATCCCGGGTAACGCCAGCGATTTTAATATCCATCTGCAGAGCGGTAATGCCATCTTTGGTACCGGCAACTTTAAAATCCATATCCCCCAGAGCGTCTTCAATTCCCTGGATGTCGGTTAAGATGGCTACTTCATCTCCCTCTTTAATTAAACCCATAGCAACACCAGCTACCGGCGCTTTGATGGGAACACCGGCATCCATTAACGCTAAAGTGCTACCGCAAACTGAACCCATGGAAGTTGAACCGTTAGACTCTAAAACTTCCGATACTATCCGGATAGTGTAGGGAAAAACTTCCTCCGGCGGAATCACCGGCTCAAGCGCTCTTTCGGCCAACGCTCCGTGGCCGATTTCCCGCCGCCCCGGCCCGCGCATTGGGCGAACCTCACCAACGCTGTAGGGTGGGAAGTTATAATGGTGCATAAAACGCTTGGATTCCTCTATCCCAAGGTCATCAAGAATTTGCACATCGCCAACAGCACCTAAAGTAACAATACTTAAGACCTGAGTTTGTCCCCGGGTAAAGAGACCGGAACCGTGAGTCCGGGGTAGTAGCCCCACTTCACACCAGATTGGCCGCACTTCGTCAGTCTTCCGGCCGTCAATTCTAATGCCTTCTTTTAAGATCTTCTGCCGAACGATTTCTTTTTGAATGCTGTCCAAGATGCCTTTAATGGTAAGCTCTTCTTCGGGATAAGTTTCCAAAAACTTGGTTGTAAGTTCCTTTTTTAAATTTTCAAGATATTCATCCCGCTCCTGTTTGTTAAATTTTTCAGCTATAATTTTTTCAATTGCTTCTTTAAGAAGGGGATAAGCTTCAGCGGTAACCGCTTCCTTGAGCTCCGCCTTCTCTTCCACCACTACTTCCATCTTCTCCTTGGCCAGCCCGAGCTTTAATGCTTCCTCCCTAAACTCTTCGATAAAGGCAACAATTTTCTTAACTTCTTCATGGCCTCTCGTTATAGCTTCAATCATAATTTCTTCGGGCACTTCCTGGGCGCCTGCTTCCACCATCATCACCGCATCCCTGGTCCCAGCAACCACTAAGTGCAGCCGGCTTTTTTCCGCCTGCTCAATGGTGGGATTTATCACCAGTTCATCCTCCACCAACCCCACCACCACTGCACCAATGGGACCTAAAAACGGCAGGTGGGAAAGGGTAAGAGCAGCCGAAGCTCCGTTCATCGCGGCAATTTCCGGGGGATTATCCTGATTTACCGATAAAACCGTTGCTACAATATGGACATCGTTTTTAAAGCCTTTTGGGAAAAGAGGACGAATAGGACGGTCAATTAAGCGCGCCGATAAAATTGCCTTTTCACTGGGACGTCCTTCCCGCTTAATAAAACCTCCGGGAATTTTACCAACAGCGTAAAACCTCTCTTCGTAATCTACCGTCAGCGGAAAGAAATCAATGCCTTCCCGGGGCTCTTTACTTCCGGTAGCCGTTACCAGAACTACGGTATCGCCATAGCTTACCAAAACCGAACCGCTGGCCTGGGTCGCAACTTTACCTGCGGTAAGCTTTAACGGCCTTCCTGCAATCATTATTTCTTTTTCTAAAATCTGCCTTCCCGTGGTCATATATATCGCAAATAACCTCCTTAAAATCCCGTAATATATTGTAAAAAAATTCGACATTATTTATAGTATTTCCTGCCAAAAAATCAATAATACTTAAGAAAATTCCTGATATAGGAAAAGCGGGGGTAATCCCCGCTTTATTTCCTTAAACCTAATTTTTCGACAATGGCGCGGTAGCGCTCAAAGTCTTTCCGCTTTAAGTAATTAAGAAGAGACCTCCGCTGGCCAACCATCTTTAAGAGGCCACGCCGGGAATGGAAATCCTTTTTGTGCACCTTTAAGTGCTCGGTCAGCTGATTGATTCTTTCGGTTAAAATGGCAATTTGTACTTCCGGCGAACCGGTATCCTTTTCGTGCAGCTGATACTTGGAAATGATTTCCATTTTCTGTTCTTGCGTTAAAGCCACTTCTTTCACCTCCTCCTACCATAATCGCCAGAGATCAAGTAATAAACCTAACCTCTGGTTAAGCCTAAATGTCCTCAAGTTTCTTGGACAAAAAGGCAATTAAAGCATCTTCCAAGGCAGCGGATTCCGCATCTTTTATTTTAGCTTTTTTATATTGTTTGGTCAAATCTTTTTTTAATTTAATAAAATCTTTTTTTAAAATAATCCGGGAAATTTCCGCAATCAGTTCCCGGTAAAACTGTTCTTCCCTGTCCTTCAGGTTGTACACGGCTCAAAACCCACCCTTCGGTAAAGGTTATGAGCCAATAATTTAATTTATTCCTTGTAAAGCTTCTTTAACATCTAACTCGATTTGTTTTTTTAATTCTTCCAGGGAATTAAATTTTTTCTCGGGACGAATTTTCTTTAAAAAACTAACCTTGAGTTCCCGGTGATAAAGATTAGCTTTATAGTTTAAAAGATGAACCTCTAAAAGCGGACGACTTTCAACTTTTACCGTCGGGCGCACTCCGAGGTTAGCAATGCCCGGAATTTTTACCTCTTCGCCGGTAATTTCTACATCTACCCGATAAACGCCGTACTGCGGTAAAACCAGGTTTTCCTCCGGCAAAATGTTGGCAGTAGGAAAGCCAATTTTCCGGGCAAGCTTATCGCCCCCGATTACCTTACCTTTTAAAAAATAAGTGTAGCCAAGCATACCGTTGACCTTAGCAATATCCCCGGCCGCTAATTTTTCCCGGATTGCCGTTGAACTCACCACTTCCTGGCCAAAGGTAACCGGCTCAACCACCTCCACTTTAAACCCAAAACGTTCTCCCGCTTTAATCAGGTCAGTTACCCTGCCGGCTCCCAGGTGGCCAAAAGTATAATTAAAACCTGCCACTACTCCCGCCAAATTAAAATTTTCCAAAAGCATATTTATAAACTCCCCCGGAGAAAGCCGGGCGTATTCGGGGGTAAAAGATTCTAACACAGTAAATTCCAGCTCTTCCGCAGCAAATCTCTTAAGACGCTCGTCTAAAGGAAGGATATATTTTACCTGTTTTCCCTGAAGCACCTCTAAAGGATGGGGCCAGAAAGTATACACCCCGGGACAGGCCCCGATTTTACCGGCTAAATCCCGGGTAACCCTCAAAAGTTTCTGGTGACCAAGATGCACTCCGTCAAAATTGCCTAAAGCTAACACCACAGGGCAATTTAAAGTAAACTCCCTGGAACCGTGAAAAACCTGCAACTATTACTCACTCCCCAAACCGGAAAACCTTTTCCGGTCGAAAAATTTGCCCGCAAATCATGCCTGTGGCTATAATCTTTTCGCCATAATAAGCAAACACCGGTCCAAAATTTTCCCCTTTAGTTTCAACCTTTACTCCTCCGCCATTTTTTACCCTGAGGTATTGCTCCCTGGTTAAGTTTATTTTTGGAAAATCTTGAAATAGCTGTTCCGGAGGAATAAGGGTAAAATCTTCGTGAAGAAGGTTACTGTCGTCTAACAAAAAGGGTCCGGAGCGGGTGCGAAGCAAAAATTTCAGGGTTGCCCCCGTTTTAAGTAAATTACCGATCTCATTTGCTATGCTTCTAATATATGTTCCCCGGGAACAACGGATATACAACCGCACCGCCGGCTGGGGTTTGTCTGCTAAGAATTCCAACAATTCAATACTATCGATAAAAACCTTCCTTTTCGGGGGTTCTACCTTTTCCCCCTGGCGTTGATAACGGTATAAAGGTTTACCCGAAACCTTAACCGCCGAAGCAAGAGGCGGGGTTTGCTCGATTTCACCATGAAAATGCCCAAGTACTTTTTCTATATCGCCAGCGGTTAAAAAGGAAGCGTCCTTTTGCTCCAAAATTTCCCCTTCCATATCCCAGGTAGCAGTGGTAATGCCAAAAACAATTTCCGCCAGGTATTCTTTCATGGCTACATTTTCCAAATATTCTATTAAGCGGGTAGCCTGCCCCACTGCCACCGGTAATACTCCTGCCGCTGCAGGATCAAGAGTACCTAAATGCCCAACTTTCCCGGTTTTTAATTTTTTCCGTACATAAGCTACCACATCGTGGGAAGTCATTCCCGGCGGTTTTAACAGGTTGATAAAACCATCCATTTTTAAAACCTCTTTTTGACCTCGGCTAAAACTTGTTCCACCGCATCCGCCAGCGGCATTTTCAGGGTGCAACCGGATGCCTTTTTATGGCCGCCACCGCCAAACTTAGCAGCAATTTCGTTGACATCAATAGTTTTGGACCTAAATCCTACTTTAATGCTGCCATCCCTGGTTTCCCGGAAAAGAATGCTAATTTCCACACCGGCAATTCCCCGGACAAAACTTGCAATCGAACTTATGACTTCTTCCCCTTCAATAAAACGCTCGATTTGTTCCCGGGTAAATTTTACCCAGGCAATTTTCCCATCGGCTTCAAAGGTCAGGGAGTTTAAGGCTTCCCGAAAAAGAAGGACGCTATCCCTGGGTTTTTCCATGTAAAGCTTTTCGTTGATCATTGCCAGATCAAAGCCTTTCTGAGCCAAAAAGGAAGCTACAGCAAAACTTTTGGCGGTAGTATTGGTATACTGGAAAGAACCGGTATCAAGGGTAATACCGGCATAATAGGCCGCAGCTACCCACTCATCCCAGGGTAAACCCAGGTCTTCATGGATTTGCGGCAAAATCTCGCAGGTAGCCGAAGCTTCGGGCACGACTATGTTTTCCACTCCAAAATAAGTGTTGCTGATGTGATGGTCAATATTTATAACCCTTTGCGGGTTTGAAGTAACCACCGCCAATGCTTCTTCTCCTAAACGTTCCGGGTCAGCAGTATCCAAAGCAATTATTAAACTGTCTCCGGCAAATACCGCCGGATCGGAAGTTATACGGGGAAAGTCGGGAAAAAAGGAAAACAGGCGAACCGGTTTATCTTTTAGGTACATTACCACTTCAAAGCCATTTAAACGTAAGGCCCGGCCAAAACCCAGAATTGAACCCATAGCATCCCCATCGGGCAAGATATGGGACGTCACAATGATTTTGCTATATTTCTTCAAGAGGTCTTTAAGACTCACTTTCGTTCTCTCCTGCTTCTTTTTTAAGACCTTCCAAGATTTCCATAATTCTTGCTCCATATTCAATAGAAGGATCTTCTACAAAATACAGTTCGGGCATTATTCTAAGTCTAACCCGTGATGCTAATTCTCCTTTGATAAATCCTTTGGCACTATTTAAAGCTATGAAACTATTTTTTTTATCCTCCTCACTGCCATAAACGCTGATATAAATTTTCGCCTGGCTCAAATCCCTGGCTAAATCAACTTTGGTAACCGACACAAATCCAAGCCTGGGGTCCTTTACTTCCCTGGAAATGATAGCCGCCACCGCTTCTTTGATTGCCTGGGCGGTTCGTTCGTGCTTATGGGAAGCCAAAACCCTCACCTCGCTTTATTCCAGTGTTCTTTTAACCTCTTCTATGGTAAAAGCCTCGATAATGTCTCCTTCACGAATATCATTAAACTTTTCAATAGTCAAACCGCATTCATATCCCTGGGCTACTTCCCGCACATCATCTTTAAACCGCTTTAAAGATTCCACGTTTCCTTCATGAATAACGATTCCATCCCGTATTACCCGCACTTTTGCCGAACGGGTAATTTTACCTTCCAGTACATATAATCCGGCAATCGTCCCAACTTTCGATGCTTTAAACGTTTTCCGCACCTCAGCCCGTCCCAGCACCACTTCTTTTTGTTCGGGTTCCAATAGACCAGCCATAGCAGCTTTAATGTCATCTAAAAGCTCGTAGATAATCCGGTAAACCCGCACATCGATCTTTTCCGTTTCGGCTAATTTCCGGGCATTGCTATCGGGACGAACGTTAAAGCCAATAACAATGGCGTTGGAAGCCGAGGCTAACATGATATCCGTTTCGGTTATAGCGCCTACACCCGAGTGAATGACGTTAACTTTAACTTCCTCGGTGGAAAGACGGGAAAGGGACTGTTTAATGGCTTCCACCGAACCGTGCACATCCGCTTTTAAGACGATATTTAATTCTTTAATTTTTCCTTCCTGAATATGTTTAAATAAATCTTCCAAAGAAACTTTGCTGCTGGCTCTTAATTCTTCTTCCCGCTTTTGCTCCTGCCGCTTCTCGGCTAAGGTCCTTGCGGTCTTTTCATCGTCAACTACCACCAAAATATCTCCGGCACTGGGCACATCGTTTAAACCCAGAACCTCTACCGGCATTGAAGGAGTTGCTTTTTTGACCCTCCGGCCTTTATCGTCCATTAACGCCCGTACCCGACCGTAGGTTAAACCAACAACCACCACATCTCCCACATTTAAAGTTCCGGATTGAACCAAAACCGTCGCAACCGGTCCCCGCCCTTTATCTAACTTGGCTTCAATTACCGTACCCCGGGCGGGTTTATTGGGATTAGCCTTGAGTTCTTTAAGATCCGCCACCAATAAGATCATTTCCAAAAGTTCTTCAATCCCGATTTTCTTTAAGGCCGAAACTTCCACAAAAACCGTATCGCCACCCCAGGCTTCGGGAATCAGGCCATATTCGGTTAACTGTTGTTTAACCCGGTCCGGCTGGGCATTGGGTTTATCAATTTTATTTACTGCAACGATAATTGGTACCCCTGCCGCTTTAGCATGGTTTATAGCTTCCACCGTTTGCGGCATGACCCCGTCATCGGCAGCCACCACCAAAATCGCTATATCGGTCACCTGGGCACCCCGGGCGCGCATTGCGGTAAAAGCCTCATGACCAGGGGTATCGATAAAGGTAATCTTCCGGCCGTTATGTTCTACCTGATACGCCCCGATATGCTGGGTTATTCCCCCCGCTTCGGTGGCGGTAACATTGGTTTGGCGGATTGCATCTAAAAGCGATGTTTTACCGTGGTCAACATGGCCCATTACCGTTACAATGGGCGGTCTTGGTTCCAGGCTTTCCGGATCATCGGGAGTTTCTTCAAGAAGCCAGATGTCTTCTTTTTCTTCCTTTTCCACCGTTACTTCATAGCCAAAGTCGGTGGCAATAATCGTGGCGGTATCGGCATCAATTTCCTGGTTTATTGTTGCTAAAATGCCATAACTCATCAACTTCTTAATTACTTCCGCCGCCGATTTACCCATAATTTTAGCAAATTCCTGAACCGTCATCCGTTCGGGAATAACAATTGCTTTGGGTTCAGCAGCAACCGGTTCCTGTTTTTCTTGTTTTTCTTGTTTTTTCTCTTTTTTCAGATTCAATTTCTTTTCTTCCAGAGCAAAAACTTTTTCTTCCTTCTTTAAAGCCTTTTCCCACTCCCGTTTTTTATCCGGAGCACCCTTTCTCCTTTCCGGTTCTTTATTTTCACCTTTAGGAGCTTCAGGTTTGGGAATTGCCGGAAGTACTCCCTTCTTCTTCTCCCTGGGGAAAGGCGGACGCTCCTTTTTCTCTCCAAAGGGTTTTGGCCCCTGAACTCCCCGCTCTTTATCAAAACGCCGCCGGTCATCCCTCGGGCGATTTTGGTTAAATGAGCGCTGTTCACCCGGTCGGCGACCCTTGTCCTTATCCCTGGGTTCCGGTCGTTGATTACCGGCATACCTTTGGCCCTGGGGCCGGTCAGACCGCTGTTCCCGCGGGCGGCTTTGACCCCCTTGCTTTGATTGTTGCTGCTCTTTTGGCCTCTGGGGGTGAGACTGGAGCTTCTGGGCTTCAGCTTTTTGCTCCACCTGCTTCTTTTCCTGCTCCTTTTTTTCTTTTTCTTCTTTTTCCCGGTTTAAAGCTTTTAACAGAAGATTTAAATGGTGATTTTCTACTGTACTCATGTGGGATTTTACTTCAACCCCAATTGCCTTTAAACGATTGATAACTTCCTTACTTTCCATGTTTAACTCTTTGGCAATTTCAAAAACACGCTTTTTGCGCATTAATTCACCCCCTGGTCATTACCAATTTCTTTTAAAAATTTCTGCCAAAATCCCCTGTCTTGAAAGCCTAATATTCCCGTGGGACGGCGGTTTAAAATCCTGCCTATTTCCTCTTTAGTGCCCCAGTTAACCACCAAAGTTCCCTGCTCCTTTGCCAGAAATTCTATTTTCTTCTTTTGTTTTTCCGAAGTATTTACCGCTAAAATAACTCCCTCAATTTTACCCCTTTTAAACCCTAATAAAACCTCCGTTTCTCCCACAAGAAGTTTTTTTGCTTTATAAGCTAAACCTAAAATACCTTCAACTTTGTTCACTTTCCGTTAACTCCTGTTGTAATTTTTCGATTATTTCGGGAGAAACCGGATGATTTAGAGCTTTTTCAAACTTTTTACCCTTTTTAGCTTTTTCAAAGCAACTAAGGGATGGGCAGATGTAAGCGCCACGGCCCGCCTTTTTTCCGGTTTTATCAATTAATACTTCCCCTTCGGGAGTTCTAACTACCCGAATGAGCTCTTTCTTGGGTTTCATCTCCTGACATCCAAGGCACATCCTCATCGGGATTTTTTTCTGTTTGGCCATTAAATCCCCCCAACCTGCGATTCGCTCTTGATATCTATTTTCCAACCGGTGAGCTTAGCCGCAAGTCTGGCATTTTGTCCTTCCTTGCCAATTGCTAAGGAAAGCTGGTAATCGGGTACAACTACCCGGGCAACTTTTTCATCCTCGAAAACCTCCACACTGGTAACCTTTGCTGGACTTAAAGCATTGGCAATAAATTTTGCCGGATCAGGGCTCCACTTCACTACATCAATTTTTTCGCCATTTAATTCTTCGACAATATTTTTTATTCTAAGCCCTTTGTTTCCGACACAGGCTCCAATCGGGTCTACATTTTCATCTTTACTGTATACAGCGATTTTCGAACGGGAACCCGCTTCCCGGGCAATACTCTTAAGTTCTACCGTTCCGTCATAAAGTTCGGGTATTTCCAGTTCTAAAAGCCTTTTTAAAAGGCCGGGATGCGTTCTCGATAAAATTATGTTTGGTCCCTTGCTGGTTTTCTTCACTTCAACCAGGTAAGCTTTTATCCTATCACCAAATTTATAGTTTTCACCGGGAATTTGTTCCTGCGGTGGAAGAATTGCCTCGGTTTTGCCAAGGTCGACATAAACATTTTTTTGGTCAACTCTGCGGATAATTCCGGTTATAATATCCCCCTCACGGCTGGAAAACTCTTCGTAAATTTGATTTCTTTCTGCTTCCCTGATTCTCTGGATAACCACCTGCTTGGCATTTTGCGCTGCTATCCGGCCAAAATTTCGCGGAGTTACCTCAATTTCCAGGACATCGCCAAGATTTAGTCTTGGGTCTTTTTCCCGGGCTTCTTCTAAACTTATCTCCAACCGGGGGTCTTTAACTTCTTCCACCACGGTCTTTAAAGCGTAAACTTTTACTTCTCCGGTAACCCGGTCAATATGCACCCGGGCATTCTGGTTAATCCCATAATTTTTCTTATAAGCGGACAATAACGCCTGTTCCGTTGCTTCTAACAGTACTTCCGCCGGAATCCCCTTTTGCTTCTCAATTTCCTGCACTGCCTGTAAAAATTCTGTATTCATCACAGATCCTCCCGAAACTAAAAATCAAAGGTAAGGTTAGCTTTGGCAATTTGTTCTAAAGGAATTTGTACCTCTCCTTTACCGGCATCGATAACCACCTGGCCATCTCGAACCCCAAGAAGTTTTCCTTTAAACTGCTTCTGTCCCTCAATTGCGGCAAAAGTTTTAATTTGAGCTTCTCTACCAGCGAACTTTTCAAAATCCGCTAATTTTTTCAGGGGGCGTTCAATCCCCGGTGAAGACACTTCCAGGTAGTACGACTGGGGAATTGGGTCCTCTTCATCTAAAATAACACCTATTCTTTCGGAAAAATTTTGACAGTCATCCAAGTCTACACCTTCATCTTTATCTATGTAAATTCTTAAAAAATACCTGCCCGCTTCTTTTACAAACTCGACATCAACCACTTCTAAGTTAAGCTCTCCCCCAACCCTTTCGGCAAGGGGCCAAACTTTTTGTTCAATTCCTTTATTCCGGCCCATGTTTTCGCCCCCTTTCCGCTTTTGCTTTAATATTTTTCCCGTAAACTGCTATTACTAACAAGAAAGAGTGGGAAAACCCACTCTTTCTGCGAAAAGGCTTTTATTTCTTTAACATTATAACACACATCCCATACAACTGCAAGGTATTAGGGAGAAAATAGTTAAATTAAGCAAAAAGTACTAACTGGGAAGTCGGTGCTAAGCCTTTTAAGCAGCCGTGGGCATCCAAAACTTCAATTACCGCTTTAGTGGCTTTTCCCCGGGTTTTTAAATCTTCAATGGATACAAACATTCCTTCCTCCCGGGCCTTTACAATATTTATCGCCGCTGCTTCCCCTATTCCGGGTAAAGCCACAAAAGGAGGCAAGATACCCTCCGGGGTTATTAAAAAGCGGGTTGCATCGGATTTTTCCAGGTCTACCGGCAGCATTTTTATTCCCCGGGCCAGCATTTCCAGGGCAACTTCTAACACCGTAACGAGACCTTTTTCCTTTGCCGTTAAATTTCCCCCCCGTTGTTCCAGCTCATCAAGAGTTTTCCAAATTTTTTCTGGACCAGCCAAAATAACGGGCAGGTCAAAATCATCAGCCCTTACGGTAAAATACGTAGCATAAAAAGCTTCCGGGTAGTAAACCTTAAAGTAGGCAATTCTAAAAGCCATCATCACGTAAGCTACCGCATGGGCTTTGGGGAAAAGGTATTTTATTTTCTGGCAGCTTCCAATAAACCAGTCGGGAACTCCATGTTCTTTCATTACCGCTATTTCTTCCTCGGAAATTCCTTTTCCTTTGCGGACATTTTCCATGATTTTAAAAGCTTTTTTGGGAGGAACCCCTTTTTGCAGGAGGTAAATCATAATGTCGTCCCGGGTAGAAATTGCATCGGATAATTTACATATTCCGGCTCGAATTAAATCCTGAGCATTATTCAGCCACACGTCCGTTCCATGGGAAAAGCCGGAAATCCGCACCAGTTCGGTAAAGCTCTTGGGTCGGGTATCTTCAAGCATCTGCCGCACAAAACGGGTTCCAAATTCCGGAATTCCGTAGGTACCTACAGTAGTGCGGATTTGTTCGGGAGTTACCCCTAAGGGTTCGGTGGAAGAAAAGATACCTAAAGTTTTCCGGTCATCTAACCGGATAGTTCGGGGATCAATTCCCGTTAAATCTTCCAACATCTTAAGAACGGTCGGGTCGTCGTGGCCCAGGATGTCAAGCTTAACCAAACGGCTCGAAATTGAATGATAATCAAAATGAGTGGTAACCACTCCCGCACTTTTATCATCCGCCGGATACTGGAGAGGAGTAAACCGGTGAACATCGTTATTTTTCGGGACAACCATAAGACCGCCCGGATGTTGACCGGTGGTTCTCTTGACTCCGACAATCCCGTTCGTTAGCCAGTTTATCCAGGCCTGACGGGCCGGCCTTCCGGTCTCCTCAAAATATTTTTTAACAAAACCAAAGGCTGTCTTATCGGCAACGGTAGCAATAGTTCCCGCCCGGAAAACGTAATCCTTGCCAAATAGTTCTTCGGTATACTTGTGAGCTCGAGGCTGGTATTCCCCGGAAAAGTTTAAATCAATATCCGGAACTTTGTCCCCTTCAAAACCCATAAAGGTTTCAAAGGGAATATCATGACCCTCTTTTTTGAGAAGAGTACCACAGCGCGGACAATTTTTGTCGGGCATATCGGCACCGCAGCCGTAACTGCCATCGGTAATAAACTCGCTGTAGCGACAATTAGGACAAAGGTAATGGGGGGGTAGAGGGTTAACCTCGGTAATCATCGTCATCGTTGCAACCAGCGAGGAACCTACCGAACCCCGCGAACCTACAAGATAACCATCATCCAAAGATTTTTTTACCAACTTATGGGCTATTAAATACAATACGGCAAACCCGTTATTAATAATAGCATCAAGCTCCCGCTTTAATCTTTTTTCCACTATTTCCGGAAGCGGATCTCCGTATAACTCATGAGCTCTCTGGTAAGTCATTTCGTAAATCTGCCGGTCCGCCCCTTCAATTATCGGCGGGTAAAACTCATCGGGAATTGGTTTAATCTCTTCAATTTGTTCGGCAATTTTGCGCGGGTTGTCCACTACCACTTCATAGGCTTTTTCCTGGCCTAAATAAGCAAATTCTTTTAACATTTCTTCGGTAGTTTTAAGGTAAATGGGCGGCTGCAGTTCGGCATCGTCATACCCCTGCCCTTTTTGGAGAATCCGGCGGTAAATTTCATCTTCCGGCTCTAAAAAATGAACATCGCCGGTAGCCACCACCGGTTTATTTAATTTTTCTCCCAAAGCAATGATTTTCCGGTTCAACTCTTCCAATTCCTGTTCGCTCTTTAAACGCTGGTTTCTCAATAAAAAGGCATTATTTCCTTTAGGCATTATTTCAAAATAATCGTAAAACCGGGCAATTTCTAAAATACGGCTCTCCGGCTGATTTTCCAGTAAAGCGGTAAAAAGCTCCCCTGCCTCGCAGGCAGTACCTATCAGTAAGCCTTCCCGGTAGCGCATCAGCTCACTTTTGGGGATGCGGGGGTGGCGGTGGAAATATTTTAAATGGGATAAGGTTATTAAACGGTAAAGATTGTAAAGTCCTTCCTGATTTTTCACTAAAATCGAAACGTGATAGGTTTTAGACCGGTCGTTAATGTAGTTGTAGTTTATTTTGGCCAGGTCATCCAAGCTATAAAGTCCCCGTTCAAAAAGCCTGGGCAGTAGCTTTAAAAAGACTTCCGCTAAAGCATAGCTGTCCGCAAGAGCCCGGTGGTGGTTATTAAGGGAAACTTCCAGGTGTTCGGTTATGGTTTTTAACTTGTGATTTTTCAACTCCGGAAACAGAATCCTGACCAGAGCCAAATTATCCACCACCGAAAATTTTCGTTCATGTCCCAATCTCTTTAAAGCTTGTCGTAAAAACCCGTAATCAAAAGCAGCATTATGGGCCAGCAGGATGCTGCCATCGCAAAAACGCAGGAATTTTTCTATGGCCTCACCAAAATCCAGCCCTTCCTTTTCTAAAAGGTCGTTAGTAATACCGGTAAGTTCGGAAATTTTAGCAGAAATAGGTTTTTGCGGGCGAATCAGTACGGAAAAAGTCTCCTTTATCTCTCCGTCAAAGATTTTAACCGCTCCAATTTCAATAATTTCATCTCTTTGCGAAGATAGACCGGAGGTTTCAAAGTCAAAAGCTACTATTGGTGTTTCCTTTAACGATAAAGGTTCGGGATTAAAAACTACCGGCAGTCCATCATCCACCAGATACCCTTCAAGTCCGTAGATAACTTTAATCCCGTATTTTGCCGAAAGTTCCGCTGCTTCAGGAAAAGCCTGAACAACACCGTGGTCGGTAATAGCTACCGCCTCATGCCCCCAGCTCTTCAAAGTTTGGAAAAGCTTTTCTAAATCCACTACGCTATCCATTGCGCTCATCTTACTGTGTAAATGGAGTTCAATTCTCTTGGTTTCAGCCAAATCCATCCGGCCCGCAGGTTTTTCTATTTCCTCTAAATCATTTATAAATAACACCAGTTCATCGGCAAAACGGTCAAACTGCACTTCGCCCCTGACCTTTACGTACATGCCATCTTTGATTAAAGAAGCTTTTTCTTCCTCCCCTTTTTTCAAAAACAGTTTGGCCGAAATGGCATCCGTTTGGTCCGTTAGGTTAAAAGTAATTAATATCCTTTCCGTCTTAAGCTTTTTCACTTCCAAATCAAAGATAACTCCACTGACCACCACATTTTTTTCCTCTTCGGTGAGGTTGGCAATTTTACAGGGAGTTTCCTTAATTTCCTTTCCTATGGAAAGTTTAACCGGAACCTCCTCTTTATTTTCCTGCCCTTCTCTTTCCGCCACTTTTTCTTCCCAAAGCTTTTGCACCAATTCTTCTTCCATTTCTAACTGCCAGTCCAGTACTTCATTTGCTTCTTCTTTAAATTTAGCAATAAACTTATAATCCGGAGCGACTTTAGCCAGAAATTTCGTAATTGTTTCCACAACTTTTTTCCGTTTAATAGTATCAAACACTATTTCATTGGCGGTTTCAAAAATAATGTTTTCACCATCAAAGGTTAAACCCGCTTCCCTGAGTTCACCCCGTAAACGCGGTAATTTTTGCACCAGTAAATAGTTAATATCTTCTAAGAGAAGCTCGATGTCCGTATCGCGAAAATTCTCCACCGCTAAATCAATACTTACGTTTAAATCCGGAAGTTCTTCCAAGATTGCTGCCTTTAAGCCATCAAATTCTTTTAAAGAAATATAATGGGGAGCTTTAAAATAAAGCTCCCATTTTTGATTTCGGGGGTCCACCTGAACTTTATCCAAAAACGCTTTTTGCCCCAAGCTTTCCAGGATAGACTTAATTTTGTCCATAAGGCGTTACTCCTTTTGCACCTGAATTACTCCCGGAAGATTGGCTATTTCCTCTATAGCCTTATAAACCCGGTTTTTATCCGGTCGCGAAAGCATTATGACAATTTGTACTTTTTGGTTCTTCTTTTTAATAATCTCCACATTATCAATATTAAGTCCGTAACGGCCAAAAGCTTCGGATACTTTGGCCAGTTGTCCCGGAGTATCCTCCACAAGAACAGTAACCGTTTCACCGCTACGGTAAATTTCTAAATATTTTTCCACCTTACCTAAGTACAATAAGGCAATGTAAACTATGCCGGTGGCAATAACTGCTCCAAAATAAAAGCCCATGCCCACCGCCAGACCAACGCCGCTAACCACCCAGAGGCTCGCAGCGGTGGTAAGACCGCGAATTGTTAGACCCTCCCGTAATATAGTCCCGGCGCCCAGGAAACCAATCCCACTTACCACCTGAGCAGCTAAACGGGCCGGGTCAGCATTGGCCTTACCGTAAAAGTCAAAATAAATTTGTTCGGAGAGCAGCATGATTAGAGCCGAACCTACGCAAACCAAAATATGAGTGCGAAAGCCTGCGGATTTACCGAGACTTTCCCGCTCAAGTCCTATTAAGCCCCCTAAAATACTTGCCAGGATCAACCGGATAACAATCTCAAGCTCGCTCATCGTACTGCTCCTCTATTTTTAAAGTTTAATTTTACTGCCAAAGCTAAAAACTATGTCCCGGTACATCTTAGCTCTTGCTACCATTCCAGGAATTAGCCCTAACTTTTCTTCCTTCATCACATGGGTTAAATGGGGTAACGGTACTTCAATTACTTTTATACCCCTCTTCCTGGCATATAAGGTAAGACTTACCTCAATACCGTAGCGAAGCTGTTCGATGTCGTCATTTTCCGCAAAAAACTCTTCTAAAAACCACCTTTGAAAAGCTCTTTGACCCGAAAGAAAGGGAGTAATTTTCTGGGCAAAATCGGTAGCAAAACGGCCCTGATTAAAAATACCTACCGTCATAACTGCTTCTTCCTTTATTACCGGTAGCAAAAGGTTAATTACGTGCCTTGAAGTTAAATTAACTAAATCGGCGTCCAAAAAAACAATAATATCACCGCGAGAACTTTTAAAACCTTCTAAAAGCGCTGCACCTTTTCCCCGATTTTCCCCGAGAGAAATAACATGAGCTTTTAACTGGCGGGCAATAACCGCTGTTTTGTCCCTTGAGCCATCATCGATAACAATAATTTTATCAATGAGCGAAAGCTTTTTTAAACTTGCAATCACCCGCCCGATATTTTTTTCCTCGTTATACGCTGGAATCAACACCTCAACGGTCAAAGAGCTTTCCCCCTATAAAGTTTTTAAGAGCTGTCTTAAGCCATCCACTAACTCTTCTTTTTGGAAAACCTTTTCTTCCCGGGTCCGGCGAATTTTTACCTCATATACCCCTTCACTTACGGTCCGTTTACCAACGGTTATCCGGAGCGGAATGCCAATTAAATCCGCATCTTTAAATTTAACCCCGGGTCGCTCGTCCCTGTCATCTATCACAACCTCAAAGCCAGCGTTTAATAACAAATTATAAACTTCCTCCGCCATTTTCATTTGCTGTTCGTCCTTATTGGAAACCGGCACCACGATTACTTCAAAGGGAGCTATAGCCGCCGGCCAGATAATACCATCTTCATCATGGTTTTGCTCCACTGCTGCCGCCATAGTCCGGGTAACGCCAATACCGTAACAACCCATAATTATGGGCTTTTGCTGCCCATTTTCATCTAAATAAAAGGCTCCCATTTTCCTGCTGTATTTATCTTTAAGTTTAAAGATCTGCCCCACTTCAATACCCCGGGCAAACACCAGGGCTTTTCCGCATTTAGGACAGGGCTCTCCTTCTTCAACCAAACGGATGTCCGCATATTTTACCGCGGGCGAAAAATCCCTTTCGGGATTTACGCCGGTTAAGTGATAACCCGTTTCGTTTGCTCCGGTAACCGCATTTAAAACATGTTTTACTTCCAGATCGGCAATTACCGGAATATTCACCCCTACCGGACCTATCGAGCCGTATTCGGCCCCTAATACCTCTTCCACTTCCTGGGGGGAAGCAAGCTCTAAAACCAAACAATCCACCTGATTCTTGACCTTAACTTCATTAACTTCCCGGTCACCCCGCACTACTGCCAGCACATACCCATCATCGGCCTTGAATAACACCGATTTTAAAATTTGTTTTTTCTCAACCTTTAAAAACTCGGCTACTTCGTCTACAGTTTTTACATTGGGAGTTGCTACTTTCTGGATCTCCGCAGGAGTTCCGATTACTTCGGGAGTAAATTTTGTTTCCGCTTTTTCCAAGTTCGCGGCATAGCCGCAGTTATCATCTGGGCAATAGACGACTACCGCTTCGCCGGAATTGGCCAGCACCATAAATTCATGGGTGGTGCTCCCACCAATCGCACCGGCATCCGCTTCCACCGCCCGAAACTTTAAGCCGCAGCGGGTAAATACATTGGTATAAGCTTCGTACATCTTGCGGTAACTTATTTCTAAGCCTTCTTCATCCCGGTCAAAAGAATAAAGATCTTTCATGATAAATTCGCGCCCGCGCATCAAGCCAAAGCGAGGTCTTTTTTCGTCCCGGTACTTATTTTGAATCTGGTAAAGAAGCAGGGGTAATTCTTTATAAGACCTTACTTCCCTTCTTACCAGGTCGGTAATAATCTCTTCATGGGTAGGCCCGAGGCAAAAATCCCGGTTGTGCCGGTCTTTTAATTTAAAAAGTTCCGGACCGTAAACATGCCAGCGGCCCGTTTCCAGCCAAAGTTCCGCCGGCTGTAAAATCGGGAGCATTAATTCCTGGCCGCCCTGCCGGTCCATTTCCTCCCGGATAATCTGCATGATTTTTTTAAGAACCCTCTGGGCTAACGGTAAATATGTATAAACCCCCGATGCCGATTTGCGGATAAAACCTGCCCGCAACAAAAGTTTATGACTTATCACTTCTGCTTCTGCAGGATTTTCTCTTAAAGTCGGCATAAAGTACTGGGATAGCCTCATTACACTTCCTCCTCCAACTTTTTAATCTCTTCTTTTAATACTTTTAATATTTCTTCTTCCCCAATTTTTCTAACAACCTTTCCCTTTTTAAATAATAACGCTTCACCCCGGCCGCCGGCAATTCCTATGTCTGCTTCCCGGGCTTCGCCGGGGCCATTAACCACACAGCCCATTACCGCAATTTTCAGGGGTTTTTTGACGTTTTGAGCAAACTTCTCAACTTCCCGGGCTATTTTAATGATATCCACCTGGGTGCGCCCGCAAGTTGGACAGGAAATTACCTCAGCTCCGTACTCCCTTAAACCCAGAGCTTTTAAAATTTGAAATCCTATTTTTACCTCTTCCACCGGATCCGCCGTCAGGGAAACCCGCAAGGTATCACCAATACCTTCGGCCAAAAGGGCCCCGATCCCAACCGCCGATTTAATAATCCCGGTGGAGCGGGGTCCCGCTTCGGTTACGCCAATATGAAACGGATAGTCAACCTTCTTAGCTAAAAGTCGGTAGGCTGCCAGCATTAACGGTATATCCGATGCTTTTAGCGATATTTTGATAAGATCAAAGCCCATGTCTTCCAGAATTCCCACATGATGGAGAGCGCTTTCCACCATCGCTTCAGGGGTAATACCTCCATACTTCTCCACAAGCTTTTTTTCTAAAGAGCCGGCATTTACCCCTATCCGGATGGGAACTCGGCGGTTTTTAGCTTCCCGCACAATAATCCGAACTTTTTCAGCACTCCCGATATTTCCGGGATTCAGTCTAAGACCGTGAACCCCCGCCTCCAGAGCCATTAACGCCAGCTTATAATCAAAGTGAATATCGGCAATAACCGGCAGAGGAGATTTTTCCACGATTAATTTTAAGGCCCGGGCCGCTTCCTGATCGGGAACGGCTACCCGCACCAGTTCGCAGCCGGCTTTTTTCAGTCTTTTAATTTGTCTTAAGGTTTTTTGCCAATCCCGGGTATCGGTATTGGTCATTGACTGCACGGTAATCGGTGCGTCCCCACCCACCGGCACCGTTCCAATAAAAATGGTTTTCGTTTTTCGGCGCGGAAGTAGCAATTTAACCACCTATTAGCGAAATAATGTCTTTATAAGTTATAATTAGCATCAGTAAAAGCAAAAGCCCAAATCCGATTAAATGAATAAAGTTTTCCTTCTCCGGATCGATTGGTTTCCCCCGCAGAGCTTCAGCTAAAACAAACATAATCCGGCTACCATCCAAAGCCGGTATGGGAAGCAAGTTAAAAATGCCAAGGTTGATGCTCAAAAAAGCGGCCAGCTGAACCAGGGAACTCAGTCCAAACTGGGCAGCCCGGCCAATCTCCGAAACCACCCTTACCGGCCCCCCCAGCTCCATTGGAGCCTGGTGAACAAGCATTTTCCCAAGAAACACTACAATTAAAGCAATTATTTTAAAGGTGTAAACAAACCCCAGGTACAAACCTTCCCATATTGGTTTTCGTTCAATTTCCTGCCGGGGAACAATACCAATCTTCCCTAACCCCTGGTCATCGGGGCGGGGGGTAACTACGATGGTTTTTTCCAGGTTTTCCCGTGTAATTTTAAAGGTTAACGGTTTACCGGGACTTTTACTTATTATTTCCACCAGCTGTTCCCACGAAGCAATCTTAGTTTCGTTTACCGCTATTATTTTATCGCCGGGCTTAAATCCAGCTGCTGCCGCCGGCATATTGGGCTGGACCTTATCGATCACCGGGACCGCTTTAGGGATTCCAAAGGCGCTAAAAACCAGCGCCAAGAGAACCACCGCTAACAGAAGGTTCATTCCCGAACCGGCAAATAACACCAAAGCCCGCTGCCAGACGGTTGCTTTTGTAAAACTGCCCCGGTCGTCCTCCTCTTCTTCCCCTTCTTCTAAATCCATCCCTTTCATTTTCACAAAACCGCCCAGAGGAATTAATCTTAAACTGTACTGCGTTTCCTTTTTCCGGGTTTTGGCTAAAAGCGGACCAAAACCGATGCTAAACTCTTTAACTACAATACCCACTTTTTTGGCCGCTAAAAAGTGACCAAGTTCGTGAATCCAAATTAAAAGAAAAAAGATAACTATCGAGGCAACCGCCGTTATCACTGGTGTTCACCACCTATAAATTTTCTTGCCAGTTCCCTTGCCCGAAAATCCACCTCTAAAATCGTCTCCAAATCCATTTTTACCGGTGAAAAACAGTTTAATACTTTTTCTACAATTTGGGCAATTTCCAGAAACTTAATTTTTCCTGCCAAAAATGCTTCAACGGCAATTTCATTGGCAGCATTTAAAACCGCCGGGTAAATATTTCCGGCTTTGCCGGCCTGGATAGCAAGTTTGAGAGCCGGAAAACGTTCATAGTCCGGTTTTTCAAAAGAAAGAACGCCAATTTCCGTTAAGTTCAAGCCCGGCAGGTTGTTGGGAAATCTTTCGGGATAAGTCAGGGCATATTGAATGGGATGCCGCATGTCCGGAAGTCCCAGCTGAGCCAGAACCGAGCCATCATAAAACTCCACCAGCGAATGGATTACCGACTGCGGGTGAATTACCGGTTCAATTTTTTCATAGGGAATTTGGAACAAAAAGTGCGCTTCGATTATTTCCAAGCCCTTATTCATCAAAGTAGCCGAATCAATGGTAATCTTATTGCCCATTTTCCAGCGGGGGTGCTTGAGGGCCTCCGCCACGGTGACATTTTTTAATTGTTCCAAGGTGTATTCCCTAAAAGGTCCCCCGGAAGCAGTGATGAGGAGTTTCTTCACCCACGCCAATTTTTCTCCTCTAAGAGCCTGAAAAATGGCCGAATGTTCACTATCCACCGGCAAAAGGTTTTCCCCTAACTTCATCAAGGGGGTGATGATTTCTCCAGCAGCAACCATTGTTTCTTTATTGGCTAAATAAATTATTTTTCCTGCTTTTAAAGCCTCAATGGTAGGAAGCAAACAGATGGTACCGGGAATCGCCGTAATGATGCCATCAACGCCGGGTAGTAAAGCCAAATTCAGTAGTTCTTTGCTACCGGTAGTAAGAAGTATTCCGTGGTTTTTAAACTCCTGGTAATAAGTTTTATAACTTTCTTCATCGGCTAAAAAAGCATGCTTAACCTTAAAGCGCAGGCACTGCTCTAACAAAAGTTTACCGTTTTTCGCCGCAGCCAAGGCTACCACGGAAAATTTATCGGGAAAAAACTCGATAACTTCTAAAGACTGCCGGCCAATGGAGCCGGTACTTCCTAAAATAACGAGTTTTTTCATAATTCCTCCATCACTCTATTTTTTGTGAAAGTTAATTATTTCCGCATCAATTAAGGCTTTAATTATTAAAAGAATAATCGGACCCGCTGCAATACCCAAGACCCCCATAAGCTTTAAACCTACGTACATAGATATTAACGTTGCTAAAGGGTCTAACCCCAGGTTTTCGGCCACTACTTTAGCTTCAACCACTTTCCGGAAAGCCGAAATGGCCAAATAAAGAATGAGAATTTCGACCGCCATCAAATATTTTCCCTGAATCAGCAGTATTCCCGCCCAGGGAAAAATTATCAGGCTTGGGCCCACAATCGGAACCAGATCCAAGAATCCAATTATTAAACCCAGGGTAAGGGGGTAAGCTGCGCCAATTAAATAAAGGCCAAAAATGGTAAGAATCGTTGATAATCCTACTAAAATCGCCTGGGCTTTTAAAAATCTAAAAGCAGCAGCGATCGCTTCCTTTAAAACATACTCACTCTTTTGCCGGTAGTCTTCCGGTAGCACATTAAAAACTAACCGCTGGTACTGGGGTAAATCTTTGCTGAAAAAATAAGCAGCTATTAAGGCAATCAGCAAAATAATAATAAATTCAGGTACTTGAGCCAGGCCAACAAAAATGCTGGTAAAAAAGTTCTTTCCTACTTCCACCACTTGATTTAATAACTTTTCGGCATTCTGTTTAATGGAATCAGCAAGGGTGGGAGGAAGCTTGCCTAAAAAACGGTTTCCCCCGGCTATCATAAAGGTAATCTGGTCCTTGATATTGGTCAGCATATCCGGTACGTAATTGGCTAACCGGTACAATTCGGTAACAAGTTTTACCAAAAAAGAAGAGATAACCGTTAAAAAAAGTATTAATAATATTGCCAGAGAAATGCCCGTACCAATAGCCCGCGTAAGATTAAATCTTTTCTCAAAATAACTTACCATTGGCTCCAAAATTATGGCAATGAGTATGCCAATAATAAACGGCAACAAGTAGAGCACCGCTATTTTATAGATAAGCCACAGGCCTAAAATCCCGGCCAGAAGCCCCAATAAATAAAGGCCGTACCTTTTCCAATTTTCCATAATCCACCCCTAATTAAATAATAAGTAAAGATAGTAAAAAACCGGAGCAGAAAGCAGTACCCCATCAAATCTATCCAGTATCCCGCCATGCCCGGGTAAAATCTCTCCTGAATCTTTTACTCCAGCAAAACGCTTGATAGCCGATTCCAAAAAATCCCCCGCCTGAGCTATTAAAGCAGTAACAAAGGCAAGCGGTAACAAAGTTAAGCTACCTAAAACAAACCTACCGTAAAGAAACGCGATGAATAAAGCTCCCAGTAAACCTCCCAAAGCCCCCTCTACACTTTTTTTCGGGCTTAAAGCCGGTGCAATTTTCCGCCTGCCAAATTTTTTACCTACAAAGTAGGCAAAAGTATCGTTGGCCCAGATTAGCAAGAAATAAAACAAAAACAGTCGAAAACCCAAAGGGGTGCTTCTAATTTCATAAATAAAAATGAATAAAAAAACATACATTAAACTGGTATAGGTATAAAAAAATTCCAAGACACTGTGCTTTTGGTGTTGGACCAGGTAATAAATGCCCGTAGCGATGAAAAAGAAATAGGGGAGAATTTCTCTGGAAACCAAATCAAAAAAGCCAAGTAAAAGTAAAACATAGGCAAGGGGAACATAAAGCTTAAGCTCTTTCGTTAAAAACATTCGGTAAAGTTCGTAAAAACCTATTAACGCCATTAAAGCAGTTAAAGCCTTGAGGTAAACCCCGCCTAAATAGCCAACTATTAAAAATCCGGGCAGTGCAACAAGGGCAGTAATAATCCGATAACTTAACATCGATAACTTTCTCCTTACGGGTAATTTACGCCTCCAAAGCGCCGTTCGCGTTTTTGGTAGTCTTTAATTGCCTGCAGCAGATGTTCTTCGGAAAAATCCGGCCATAAAACATCGGTAAGCCAGATTTCACTGTAGGCAATTTGCCAGAGAAGAAAATTACTGATGCGAATTTCCCCCGACGGTCGAATTAATAGATCGGGATCGGGAAATTCTTTGGTGTAGAGATAGTTGGCAAAAACTTTTTCATCTATCTGCTCAGGCGATAATTTTCCATTTTTTATCTCGTAAGCAATTTTCCTGGCCGCTTCCACAATTTCTCTTCGGCCCCCGTAATTTAAGGCCAAAATCAGATTTAAGCGGCTGTTATGGCAGGTTTTCTCTATACCTTGAGCTAAGGCGATCCGGGCTTTTTCCGGAAGTTCGGAAATTTCTCCAATTACCGTGAGCCTAACCCCTTCCCGGTTTAGTTCATCGGTTTCTTTTTCAATATACTCCACCAAAAGGTTCATCAGAACATTAACTTCTTCTTGTGGACGCCGCCAGTTTTCCGTGGAAAACGCATAGAGGGTGAGGTAGGGTACGTTTAGTTTTGCGCAAAACTTTACCACCCGCCGGACCGTCTCTACACCGGCCCGGTGGCCAAAGTAGCGCGGCATTCCTCGTTTTTTAGCCCACCGTCCGTTACCATCCATAATAATAGCAATATGCCGGGGCATTTTCCTAAAATCGAGATCGCTTATATCTATTTGATTGTTTTTTTTGCGAAATATGCTGAAATCCATCGTTCGCCTCCACGAAAAGCTTAAACCCCATGTCCATTATCTCTTTGTACTTTTATATTATATCGTATAAACTTATTTCATAAAAGACAATTTCCAATTACTTCCCCAAAAATGACTAAACCCCCTCTTTTTAAGAGGGGGTCTTATGTTTAAATTACTCTTCCACAATGGCACCTACCGGGCAAGCTTCAGCGCAAGTCCCGCAGTTCTGGCAAGCATCGGTGATTTTGTAAATATCACCTTCCACGATGGCATTATGGGGGCAGCTATCCATGCAGGTCCCACAAGCCAGGCACTCCTCGGTAATTCTATAAGCCATCGATTGCACCTCCTTTCTCGTAATCGGTAAAACCGATTACGATTCTTCCCTCGGTTTCTCCCCTTTTTATTTGTAAAATTCGAGGGTCACCCTTTGGAAAATACTTACCGGGCGGAGAGGTAATAACGATCTCCCATTTTAAATTTTCCTTTAAAATTTTTCTTAGCCCGGCTTCGCAATCAATACCTAACAGTTCCCGTTCCATAACTAAATGCTCAATATCTCATCTTCTTTAGCTTTTAAGAGCTCATCAACCGTCTTAATAAACTTATCGGTTAGTTTCTGGACTTCATCCTGACCGCGTTTTCCTTCATCTTCGGAAATAACTTTATCCTTTTCTAAGTCCTTAATCCTGTCGTTGGCATCCCGCCGAATATTGCGAATTGCCACCCGCGCTTCTTCAGCTTTCTTCCTGGCCACCTTCACCAGCTCCTGCCGGCGTTCCTGCGTAAGGGGAGGAATAGCAAGCCGGATTACACTTCCATCATTGGTTGGGGTTATACCGAGATCCGATTTAAGAATAGCTTTTTCGATCGCCCCCAAAGCTCCTTTATCCCAGGGTTGTATTACCAGTAAGCGGGGTTCGGGAGCGGAAATGGTAGCCAATTGATTGACCGGCATTTGGGTCCCATAGTACTCCACAACTACTTTTTCTAACAAAGCCGGAGTAGCCCTGCCGACCCGCATGGTAGCAAACTCTTTTTTCAAAACTTCAATAGCCTTTTGCATGTGGTCCTGGGCTTCCTTTAAAATATCCTGAATCACTTGCGCTCACCCCCAACAATGGTGCCAATATTCTCCCCTAAAATCACCCGCTTGATATTCCCCGGGACTTCGAGATTAAAAACGATGAGCGGAATATTATTATCCATACAAAGGGAGGTAGCGGTGGAATCCATTACTCCCAAGCCGCGATTTAGAACCTCAATATACTCCAATTCATCAAATTTTTGAGCATTGGGATTTTTCAAGGGGTCAGAATCATACACGCCATCGACTCTTTTCGCCATTAAAATGACTTCTGCCTCAATTTCGGCCGCGCGTAAAGCTGCGGTGGTATCGGTGGAAAAATAAGGATTACCGGTACCCGCCGCAAAAATAACTACCCGGCCCTTTTCCAGGTGGCGTATAGCCCGTCGCCGAATATAAGGCTCGGCAATCTGCCGCATTTCAATCGCCGTTTGCACCCGGGTATCAATTCCAAGCTTTTCCAGCGCATCCTGCAGGGCCAGAGAATTTATGACCGTAGCTAACATTCCCATATAATCGGCGGTAGCCCTATCCATACCTTTGGCACTTCCGGAAAGACCCCGCCAGATATTCCCACCACCAACAACCACAGCAACCTGAATTCCAAACTCTTTGATAATCTCCGCAATTTGGCCGGCTATCGAGTTTACAACCTCCGGATCAATTCCGTAACCTTTTTCACCGGCCAACGCTTCACCGCTTAACTTTAAAACTACCCTTTTATATTTAGGTGAAGGCACGTTTTTACCTCCAGTTCCTGACAATGATAATTCTACAAATGTAGAAAAAATCCTGTAAAAGTTCACCCTTGTGAAAATAATTATTTATTAACTTTCATTGCTGCAGCTACTTCGGCAGCAAAATCCTCCTCTTTTTTGGCTAAACCTTCGCCCAATTCAAAGCGAACAAAACGGCGAATGTTGATATTTTCACCAATCTTCGCAATTTTCTCGGTCAGAAGATCTTTGACGGTAATATCGGGATTTTTAATGAACGGCTGCTCTAAAAGACAAACTTCTTTAAAGAACTTTTCAAGACGACCTTCCACCATTTTTTCTACCACGTTCGCCGGTTTACCTTCGTTTAAGGCCTGTGCCCTTAAAATCTCCCGTTCTTTTTCAATGACTTCCTGCGGTACATCTTCCCGTCTTACATACTCGGGTTTAGCTGCAGCAATTTGCATAGCAATATCCCGGGCAAAAGATTTAAACTCATCGGTTTTCGCCACAAAATCGGTTTCGCAGTTGATTTCAACCAGTACGCCAATCCGACCGCCACCGTGGATATAAGCTTCAACAACTCCTTCGGTAGCAATCCGGCCAGCTTTTTTCGCCGCAGCGGCCAATCCTTTTTGCCGTAAAATTTCAATTGCTTTTTCCATATCACCGTTAGCTTCCTCTAATGCTCTCTTGCAGTCCATCATGCCAGCACCGGTTCTTTCCCGGAGCTCTTTAACCATTTGTGAAGTTATCATTTATGTACCTCCTTTAATTTTTAATAGTACCCATAAAAATTATGCCCGATAGGGCAAAATCTTACAACCATTTTTTGTTCATAAAAAAGGTAGGGTTTAATCCCTACCTTTTATTCCGCATATTGCTCGCCTTGACGGCCTTCAATTACCGCATCAGCAATTTTGGAAGTAATTAACTTTACCGCCCGGATAGCATCGTCGTTACCGGGAATTACGTAATCCACCTCATCGGGATCGCAGTTTGTATCCACGATAGCAACTACAGGAATATCCAGTTTCCGGGCTTCCGCCACGGCAATTTTTTCCTTCCGAGGGTCAACCACAAACAGCGCATCGGGTAACTTTTTCATTTCCTTGATACCGGACAAAAAGCGGCTTAATTTTTCCTTTTCCTTTAAAATTTTTGCTACCTCTTTTTTCGGAAGTACCGACAGCGCACCTTCTTGCTCCATTTTTTCAATTTCAATAAGCCTTTCTACCCGTTTTCTGATGGTTTTAAAGTTGGTAAGGGTACCTCCCAGCCACCGCTGATTTACGTAAAACATTCCGCAACGTTCCGCTTCTTCCTTAATGGCATCCTGAGCTTGCTTTTTCGTTCCAACAAATAAAATCGTACCACCCTGTGCCGACAATTCTCTAACAAAACTATAAGCTTCCTCTAATTTTTTGGCGGTTTTCTGCAGGTCAATGATGTAAATCCCGTTCCGGTCGGTAAAGATATACTCCGCCATTTTGGGGTTCCAGCGCCGGGTTTGATGACCAAAATGAACCCCCGCTTCTAAAAGTTGCTTCATGGAAATTACAGCCATTTAAGAATCCTCCTTTTGGTTTTTTCCTCCGCCCGGTTCATCCAGGCTAAAGACCATCGCTGGCACCCTTTAGCCGGTCGCCGGGAGTGCGTTTTCGACACCGGTAAAGATTGTATCACAATTTATTTTTCCCTGCAAGGAGAAAATTTTTTAATTATTTAGTTTTTCTAATTCTTCAAAAAGATGGTCGTTTAACACCTTAATGTAAGTACCTTTCATCCCTAAGGATTTTGATTCAATGACCCCGGCACTTTCAAATTTACGCAGAGCATTGACAATTACCGAACGGGTTATTCCCACTCTATCGGCAATTTTGCTGGCAACCAGCAGGCCTTCGTCCCCTTCTAACTCTTCAAAAATATGCTTAATGGCATCCAATTCGGAGTAAGAAAGGGTCGCCAGGGCAATTTGGACCGCAGCTTTCTTCCGGGCTTCTTCTTCCACTTTCTCCGCCTGGGCCCGCAGAATTTCCATACCGATAACCGTAGCTCCGTATTCGGCCAGAACCAAATCGCCATCGGTAAACGATTCGTCAAACTTGGCTAATACTAAAGTACCTAAACGTACCCCACCGCCAACAATGGGTACAACGGTCATTACCTTGTTCTGGGAAATGCATTGTACATCCTGAAAGAAAACACAAGCATTAGCTTTCTGGCAGAAGTTAGCATGGGTTTCGGTAATTTTCAAAAGAAAATTTTCATTGTAATCTTCGGGAAACCGTTCGGTTTCTTCCACTACCTGCCGCATAATATCGCAGGTGAAATTTTTAAAAAAGGCATGTCCTAAAATTTTCCCTTTCCGGCTCACGATATAAACATTGCAGTTGATATTTTCGGAAAGAACCTGGGCAATTTCCTCAAAATCTACCGGATTTCCCGCTGCCTTCTGCAATATACGATTGATGCTTCGAGTTTTTTCCAAAAGTGTTCTCATCATGTTTCCTCCTTACTAAAGTTAAAATATTTGCAATTATAAGATATACCTTGATAAATCGGAATCGTGAACTATTTCACTTAACTTATCCTGGACAAACTTACGGTCAATTACCACCGTTTGCCCCCACATCTCCGGAGCGTTAAACGATAAATCTTCCAGAACTTTTTCTAAAATCGTGATAAGTCGCCTTGCACCAATATTTTCATTCCGTTCGTTAACAGTATAAGCCATTTTTGCAATTTCTTCAAGGGAATCTTCAGTAAATTTCAAATTAACCCCTTCGGTCGCTAGCAGCTCAACATACTGCTTGGTAAGGGCATTTTCCGGAACGGTAAGGATTTTTTTAAAATCCTCCACGGTTAAACTCTTTAATTCCACCCGAATGGGAAAACGCCCCTGCAGTTCCGGTATTAAATCCGAAGGCTTACTCATATGAAAGGCACCGGCCGCAATAAATAAAATATGATCGGTTTTCACCGGTCCGTATTTGGTTAAAACCGTTGATCCTTCCACAATGGGCAGGATATCCCGCTGCACTCCTCCCCGGGAAACATCGGGCCCATGGGTATTGCCGGTGGAAGCGATCTTGTCGATTTCATCCAAAAAGACGATGCCGTCTTCCTCTGCTCTTTTGATGGCTTCCCGTTGCACCTCATCCATATCAATTAATTTCTGGGCTTCCTGTTGCGTTAAAATTTTCAGCGCTTCTTTTACCGTAACCCGCCGTTTTTTCCGTCGAGGAGGAATCAGGCCACCCAAAATATCCTGAAAGTTTAGCCCCATTTCTTCAATGCCACCGACGCCAAAAACCTCTACCATGGGAGTTTTTTGCTCTTCAACCTCAATTTCTACCATTTCATTATCCAAAAAACCCTTCTTTATTTTATCCTGAAGTTCCCGCCGGCGATAATTTAATTCATCATAAGCAGGGTCCGTTTTGGCTGCATCCTCCCGGATCCCGCCAAAAAACATTTCAAAAGGGTTTTTGATATTTTCCTTCTTGGGATTGGGAATCATAATTTCGGATAGCCTTTCTACCGCTAAATTATAAGCTTTATCCTCCACCATTTTAATCTTTTCTTCCCGCACCATCCTGAGGGAAGTCTCCACCAAATCCCGAATCATCCCTTCTACATCCCGGCCAACATAACCGACTTCGGTAAATTTTGTGGCCTCAACCTTTACGAAAGGAGCTTTAATTAATTTCGCCAGTCTCCGGGCTATTTCGGTTTTACCCACACCGGTAGGCCCGATCATTAAAATATTTTTGGGTATTATTTCATCCTTTAAGTGGGGAGGCAAAAGCTTTCTTCGATACCTGTTTCTTAAGGCTACCGCCACCGCTTTTTTGGCCGCTTCCTGCCCTATTATATATTTATCCAAATACTCAACTATTTGCCGGGGAGTTAAATTTTCCAAATTATTCACCTCCAATGGTCTCCACCGTAATAAAATCATTGGTATAAACACAGATTTCCTGGGCAATTTTTAAACTTTCCATCACTATTTCCCGGGCTGATAAATTGGTATGATTAATTAAAGCCCGGGCCGCCGCTAAAGCATAATTTCCTCCCGAACCTATAGCTAAAACTCCGTCATCCGGCTCGATTACCTCTCCGGTACCGGATATTAACAGTATCCTTTCCCTGTCCGCCACCAGAAGCATGGCTTCCAGGCGGCGTAAAAATTTATCGGTGCGCCAGGTTTTTACCAGTTCCACCGCCGCCCGGGTAAGATTACCCTGACTTTCCTCAAGTTTTTTTTCAAATAAATCAAATAAAGTAAAAGCATCGGCAACTGCTCCAGCAAATCCGGCCAGAACTTTACCCCGGTATAATTTTCTTATTTTATTTGCCCGCCGTTTGATAACCGTCTGCTGCCCGAAAGTAACCTGACCGTCACCGCCAATGGCTACTTCTCCGCCCCGCTTTACCGCCACAATCGTGGTTCCCTCAAACATCATTTTTCTCCTCCCTGCTTCGCGGATGGGTTCTAAGGTAAACCTCTCTTAACCGCTCTTTACTGAGATGGGTATAAATTTCGGTGGTAGACAAGCGTTTATGACCCAGTAATTCCTGCACGGCCCTGATATCCGCTCCCCCCTCTAACAGATGAGTTGCGTAACTGTGGCGAAAGGTGTGGGGGGTTATTTTTCGATTGAGCCCCGCTTTTTTAACAATCTGCGAAATCAGGTAACGAATTCCCCGTACTGTTAAGCCCGCACCCTGCTGATTTAGGAACAACTTTTCTGATTTGGGCTTAAAAGCCGGTCTTCCTGCTTCCAGGTACAACTTTAAACTATCCAAGGCGTATTTTCCCAGGGGGACAATTCGCTGTCTTCGTCCCTTACCGGTAACCCGAACGTAACCCTGGGTTAAATCAAGGTCGTTTAACGTTAAACCCGCAATTTCCCCAATTCTTAAACCTGCTCCGTAAAACAGCTCCAAAAGCGCTCTATTGCGCAATCCCGTTGGTGTGGAGTTTTCCTGGCCTTCAATCACTTTAAACACTTCGTCCACGGTTAAAACTTCCGGCAATGTTTTGGGAATCTTGGGAATTTCAAGGCTTAACGCTGGATTTTCTTTGATAAAGCCGCATCTTTTCAAAAAACGGTAAAAGGACCTGAGAGCAACCATTTTTCGGGCTGCCGTTCTCCGGCTACGATTTTTCCTCAGAATGTCTACCAAAAACTGCTTTAAATCCACTTCATTTACCGATAAAAAACTTTTTCCCTGTAAAAATTCTTGAAAATCCAAAATATCCCTTTCGTAAGCGGCAATGGTATTCGGGGAATAATTTCTTTCAAGTAATAAATAATTTAAAAAAGCTTTAAGCTCCTCAGCCATTGACCGCAAGCCACCTTTTTAAATCTTTTAAACTTCTTTCAGCTAAAAGCTTATACCTTTCTTTTTTGTTTTTTATTTTTCGGTCCAGAGGTTTTACCAAGCCAAAATTTACTCCCATCGGCTGAAAGTTTTCTACCGGGGCAGTGTTTAAATAACGGATGAGCCCGCCAAGCATGGTGGTTTCCGGTAACGGCTCGGGCATTTTCCCAAACATCCCGGAAGCGGCAATTCCGGCCCAAGCCCCGGTAGCTATCGCTGCCACATACCCTTCCCCGCCGGTTATCTGACCGGCAAAAAACAATCGGGGATATTTTTTCAAGTTTAAGTAAGGAGTTAATAAAGCAGGAGAGTTGATAAAGGTATTTTTATGCATCACTCCAAAGCGAATAAATTCGGCATTTTCCAAACCGGGTATCAGGCGAAAAACCCGGTTTTGTTCCTTCCAGGTAAGATTGGTTTGAAAACCCACCAGATTGTAATAATCCCCCGCTAAATTTTCCCGGCGTAATTGAACTACCGCATACGGTTCTTTTCCGGTTCTTGGATCAATAATCCCTTTAGGTTTTAGAGGGCCAAACCTCAAAGTATCTTTACCCCTTGAAGCGATTACTTCTATTGGCAGGCAACCTTCATAATAAATGTCTTTTTCAAAAGGTTTTAAGGGATGCCGTTCAGCAGTAATCAACGCTTCATAAAACCTCAGATACTCTTCTTCATTCATTGGAGCATTTAAGTAGTCCTTATCCTGCTGGTACCGCCCGGCAAAAAACAATTTTTCCATATCCAAGCTTTCACCGGCGACAATAGGAGCAACCGCATCAAAAAAGTAAAGGTAATCGCTTTCAAGGTATTTTTTTAAATTCTCAGCTAAAGCTTTTGAGGTTAAGGGACCCGAAGCAATTACCGTAACTCTTTCGGGGTTAATATCCACAACCTCTTCCCGTATAACTTCTATTAATGGGTGGTGGGAAAGCCTTAAGGTTACTTCTTCCGCAAATAAATTTCGGTCAACGGCCAAAGCATTGCCTGCGGGAATCCGGTTTCGATCAGCCACCTTTATAACAAGGCTATCTAAAAACCGTAACTCCTCTTTCAATAAGCCCGCTGCATTGTCTAAATTTATACCCCCTAAAGAATTACTGCACACTAATTCGGCAAAAAGGGGAGTTTGGTGCGCCGGAGTAAATTTTTTCGGGCGCATTTCAAATAACCGTACTTTAATTCCCCTTTTGGCCAACTGCCAGGCAGCTTCAGCACCGGCAAGCCCGGCCCCAACCACATCAACTTCTTTCATTGTACTTCCTCCAACGGCTCTGTATGCTTACAATCAGGGTTGGTACAGAGAAGGTACGGTGGCTTTTTCTTCGGTCGTTTTTCTACCATAACACTTTGACAATTGGGACATTTTTTGCTGCTGGGCAGGTCCCAGCTAACAAAGTCACAGGACGGATAATTGGAACAGCCGTAGAAAACTCGTCCCTTCTTTGATTTTTTAACTATGATTTCACCACCGCACCGGGGACAGGTAGCACCGGTTTTTTGCACAAAAGGTTTAATAAATTTACACTCCGGATAACCCGGGCAAGCCAAAAACTTGCCAAAGCGACTGGTTCTGACTACTAAGTTTCTTCCACAATTAGGGCATTTTTCCTCCGTTTCCTCCAGCGGCAGGATAATTTTTTCAATTTTTTCGTAAGATTGCCGCAAAGTTTCATTAAACGGTTCGTAAAAATTTCTTAAAACCTCAATCCAATTTTTTTCTCCTTCTTCAATCTGGTCAAGTTTTTCTTCCATTTCAGCGGTAAATTCCACATCAATAATGTCAGGAAAATGTTCCTTTAGTAAATCTACAACTATCCGGCCAAGTTCGGTAGGTTTTAATTGCTTCTTATCTTTTTCCACGTAGCCTCGCTTTAATATAGTCTCCAAGATGGGCGCATAAGTACTCGGCCGCCCAATTCCCTTTTCTTCTAAAGCTTTAATTAAAGTAGCTTCGGTATACCGCGGCGGAGGCTCGGTAAAATGCTGCTTTGGCTCAAGCTTCAGTAAGGTTAAGCTTTGCCCTTCCATTAAAGCAGGTAACTTCTCCTTTTCCTCTTTTTCCCCTTCCTCTTCTTCAACCTGATAGATTTTGGTAAACCCCGGAAATCTTAGGATTGATCCCGTCGCCCTAAATAAATAATCTCCCGCTTCAATATCTACCGTAGTTACGTCATACTGAGCATCGCTCATTTGACTGGCCACAAACCGTTCCCAGATTAATTTATAAAGTTTATACTGATCGGGTGTTAAATATTGTTTAATCTTTTCCGGATCTTTTTCTATATCCGTAGGCCGGATGGCTTCATGGGCATCCTGAATTTTCCCCTTCGGGGCTTTGGTCTTTTTCTCAGTTCCTACATATTCTTCCCCAAAAGTATTTTTAATATATGCTGCTGCTTTTGCTTTCGCTTCTTCCGCTACCCGGGTAGAATCAGTTCTTATATATGTTACTAAACCGGTAACTCCGTATTCACCGATTTCCAGTCCCTCGTAAAGAGCCTGGGCAATTTGCATGGTTTTTTTGGCCGAAAAGTTTAACCGTTTTGACGCTTCCTGCTGCAAGGTACTGGTAATAAAAGGCTCCGGAGCAGATTTTTTGGTGAGCTTTTTCGTGATTTTAACAACTTTAAAATCCCTTTGCGAAACTTCAGCAATAATCCGCTCCACTTCATCTTTATTTTTTATTTCTATTTTGCGATTCTGGTATTTAGAAAGCTTTGCTTTAAATGGTTTCTTTTCCGCTTCAAGATGAGCCGTTAAACTCCAGTATTCCTCCGGTACAAATTTTTCAATTTCTTCTTCCCGCTCACAAATAAGCCTAACCGCTACCGACTGTACCCGCCCGGCCGATAATCCTTTTTTGATTTTTCGCCAAAGCAGGGGACTTAATTTATAACCGACAATCCGGTCTAAGATCCTCCGGGCTTGCTGGGCGTATACCCGGTTGTAATCTATCCCCCGGGGATTGGCTATTGCCTGCAAAACCGCATCCTTGGTAATTTCGTTAAATTCGATTCTAAGGTCTCCATTATCTTCTAAATCCAATACTTCCTTTACGTGCCAGGCAATGGCTTCCCCTTCCCGGTCCGGGTCAGAAGCTATGTAGACCTTTTCCGCCTTGGCCGCTTCTTCTTTTAATTCTTTTATAAGCTCTTTTTTACCCCGGATTATTTCGTAGGTAGGAGCAAAATCCTTTTCAATATTTACTCCAAACCGATAGGTGGGTAAGTCCCGGATGTGTCCCATGGAAGCTTTTACCACATATTCTTTGCCCAAAAATTTTCCGATAGTTTTAGCTTTTGCTGGAGACTCAACTATTACCAATTTTTTCAAACCAAAATCACCTCAACCCCTGGTAAACTTACCTCCAAACTGTTTTTTCACAAAGCCTTTTATTTCCAGGAAGGAAATTTCTCTTAATACCTCCGAAACACGGGCATTTAAGCGATAAGCTATCTCTTCCACGGTTAAATCCTCATTTACTAAAACTTCTAAAATTTTTCCGGCAAGACCGAAAGCTTCTTGCTTTGACCTCTGGGCAGCAAAACTATTACTAAATAACGTGCCAAAGCCAAGCTCTTCAATAACCTCCGTTCCTTTTAAAGCAATTCTGGCCCCATCTTTTAATAAAAGATTACTGCCAGCACTTAAAGGAGAAGTTATCATCCCCGGAACAGCAAATACTTCTCTTCCTAACTCAAGGGCAATCCTGGCGGTTATCAAGCTTCCGCTCTTCAACGCGGCTTCCACTACAACGATACCTTCGGCCAGAGCGGCAATCAGGCGGTTACGGATGGGAAAAAGATAAGGTAAGGGCATCGTCCCCGGTAAAAACTCCGAGATGATTAATCCTTTTTGTATTATTTCCCGGTAAAGGTTTTCATTTTCCCGGGGGTAAGGTACATCAATCCCCGAACCTAAAACCGCCACCGTTGCTCCCGCACTTACCGCCCCCCGGTGTGCTTCACCATCGATACCCCGGGCCAGGCCGCTTATCACCGTGATCCCCGCCCCGGCTATTTCTTCGGCAAAAGCTCTGGCAACTTTTAAGCCGTAGGATGAAGCACGCCTCGCTCCTACAATCCCGACCATGGGTGTTTTTAAAAGCTCCAGGTTACCCCAGCAAAATAACACCACCGGTGGGTCGTACAGGTGTAATAACCGCTCAGGATACCGCTTCTCCCCAAAGGTTACAATCTTTATCCCCAGGTTTGAGCAGTGCTCCTTTACCCGTTCGGGATTAAATTCGGAAATTTTCCGGGTAAGGCTATTAATTTCCGTGGGCGAAAAGCCAAACTCCTTTAATGTTTTTACCGGATTAACTACAATTTCTTCTACCGGGATGCCTTCTTTAATCAAGTGAAAAAGTTTTTGGTTATAATATACAGAAGCTAAGGTTAAATAATAATCACTGTTTTGCAAAAAATCAACCCCAAAAATATTTTTAACTTACCTTACTTTACTTTAAAATATTTTTCTAAATTTTTCTATAACCTTTTTAAAGAAGTTTTAATAAATCTTCTAAAGAATACTGCCTGGAAAATAAGTCCCAGACCTCTCCATCTTTTTTAAGTCGATGAGGAATAGTTTTAATGTTAAAGTCCAGGGGATTAATCTTACCGCTCTTTATTTCTTCCCAGGTAAGAGGTGTGGAAACCCCCGCTCCGGCAAAAGCTCGAATACTATAGGGCAAAATAATCGTTTTACCGTAGCGATTGTGGCTGTAATCCAGGTGGACTTTTCCTTCCCTTTCAGCCCGGTAATCCTGCAGGGAAACCCTTTGCGGGTGAGCTTTTTCCACCAGACTTCCGATAAATTTAGCAATGCTAACCAGAGTTTCGTTTTTATAACGCGGAACCACCGGTACTAAAATATGCAAGCCCATTAATCCAGAAGTCTTCGGATAACCCTCCAATCCATACGAATTAAGGACTTCCCGAATTAATAGGGCAACTTCCACACACTCCTGAAATCCGGAAGGAGGAAAAGGATCAAGGTCAAAAAGCAACAAATCGGGAAATCTTTCCTGCCCGGCTTTTGCTAAAAGGCCGTGCATTTCAATGCAACCCTGCTCAATTAGCCACTTCAAAGTAGGAAAATCTTCGACCAATAAACTGGTTTTTTCATTAATTCTTTTTTCATAATAAACCAAAGCAGCAGGAGCATGGGCAAGTTTTCCCCGCACGTAATAACTTTCCCTGCCAACCCCTTCGGGATAAAATTTGACAAAAAAGGGCCGTCCCTGCATGTACGGCCGTAAATATTCCCAGGTTTTACTGTAATAAGCAATAATTTCATCAAGATAAATTCCTTCGGGATAAACTAAGTCTCTTACCACGATCCCACCTTCTTTTTTTGTATAATTTACCCGGAAAACTAATGATAATACAAAAAATCGTGCAGCTCAAGCCACACGATTTTGCAGGTAGTTACTAAAAGCCAATAAATTGTATTTTCCCGGTTTTTCTCGGCGGCACCGGAGGATTTTGATCGGGATACCCCAGTACCACCGCACACACAAATTCCTTATCGGTAACCCCCAAAAAGCGATCAATCTCATCGGCCACATACCTGGGGCCGGTCATCCAGCACGTCCCCAGCCCTCGTTCATAAGCCAAAAGCATTAAATTTTCCACCAGGGCCGAGACGCTCATGATGGCTTCGATCCTATTTTCTTCATTATAATGGCGTTCATAACCACTCATTAGATGGTTAACTGAAAATTCGTATTTGGGAATGTAAAACAAAATAATTACCGGCGCGTCACCAACATTTTCAAAAAACTGCAGGGTAATTTTTACAATCTTTTCCGGAAAAAGTTCTTCTAATTTTGGTTTAATGTGCTTACCTGATTCAGCAATAAGCCTGGCAAGCTCATCCCGCTTTTCCCCACCAACCACGTAAATTTCCCAGGGCTGGCGGTTTTTCCCGGAAGGCGCCCAGAGTGCCGCTTCTAAAAGCTCTTCCACCACTTCCCGCGGCACCGGGTCTTTTTTAAACTTTCTAATACTTCTTCTCCCCTTTAAAATTTCTTTTAACTCCATCTTCCCCCTCCTTAAAAATTCCGGACTAAATCCGGATTTAGTTCCTTATACGGTCGCAGGGCACATCGCAGGGACAGTTTCTCTTGCTATCTTTCAGCGCCGGTTCTCCTTTAATGGTTTTAATCAAGCTTAATAATTCTACTACCTCATCCTCATTTCCTTCTACAATAAACGTTTTTCCCCCTTCGGCTCCCCCTATGCCACCGCTACCTACTACCACAACCTCAATGTTGGGAAATAAAAGCTTTAAAGCAGATATTTCGGTAAAAATTTCCCCATCACCAATGACGGTATAACCGAATTTTTGCCCTAAAGCTTTATCAATTGTATAAATTCCTGTTAATTCGGCTGCTTTCCGCACCGAAGGCACCATTTTCTCCAAACCAACGGGAATAATAAGCCGTATCCCCCGGGCGCGAATAAGCGGGTATGCCCGGCCTATGGTCCCTCCCCGGGAATCGGAAGTAATGATTCCGGCAAATCCTTCCGCATCGATAGCATTGGCACCTTTTAAAAACACATCATCCCGTCCCATTTTTTCGAGGGCATCCTGCCAGCTAAGCTCTGATACCTGGCCCCGTTCCAGCACCACCGGTGGAATTCTTCGACCCGGGTCGGTTACGCACTGTCCTTTGGGCGTTATTACCCCCGCCGTATACCACTCCCGTTCAATTTCCCTACCGGTTAATTCTTCCACGATATAACCATTAGTTGTTCCTCCGGCAATCACCACAATCCCTTCCTTAAAAGCTTTTGCTACCGCCGGATGTTTTTTAATACCTTTTGCAATCAACCTCTTCCCTTCAGCCACCGTTAAGGAAAAAGCAGCTCTCATTTAGCTCACCCCCATTTGATTAATAGCTTCCAGAATCCGGTTAAAATTATTGGGATCTTTTTTAATTTCGCCCTTTTCTTCCAAGTTTTTAAATCCAACAATCCTAAACTCCTCAACTTCTAAAACATTATTTAAGTACTTCAAGGTAATCTCCGCCCCGGTAAATACGGTGTTAAAATTAGTACCGGCGGTCAGTAAATACAGGCCTTTTCGCCTTTTTTGCTGCATTTCTGACTGCTTTAAAAGGTACTTTTGCGCCCAGTAAGGCTGCAACCGGTCTATTATAGCTTTGGCCTGAGCGCAAAGCCCCATGGCATAAATTGGAGATGCTATAACCAAGTAATTAATTTGCGGAAGTAACTCATAAATTTCTGCCATGTCATCCTTTTGCACGCATCGGCCGTCCCGGCTGCATAAATTACACCCAAGGCAAGGATTGATTTTTTTGCGGGAAGTGTTTAAGAAAACTCCATCTCCTTTAGCCTTTAAGAGGGTTTCCACATACCGGGCAGCAGTATCGCTATTGCCACCTATCCGTGGACTGGTAGAAAGAATTAAATACTTAAGGGAGTTCGCCACGGCCATCTCCCTTCTTTTCGCTCACCACATAGTAATTTTCACAAATTTCCAGGGGACGTCTTTTTACCCGAAAAACCCTCTTTTTCCTCAATTCTATTCCCTCCTCGCTAAAACCCTCTTATCTCCAACACGCCGGGTAATTTTTAGCTGGTCTAAAGTTTCTAATAACGGCAAAGCGTATTTACGGGAAATACCAAGGAGTTCTCGCACATCGGCAATTACAATTTCTTTTTTTTCTAATAAAAGCTTTTTAATTTTGGCCATAGCCTCTTCAAAATGTTCGCGGGCTAAATATATTTCTTCGTCAATCTTAATTAATTCCCCTTGCTCCACAAGATAATTTATTAACTCCAGCGCCAAATCTTCTTTGAGGTTAAAGCCCGGTAAAACAGCACTAAGATTTTCCGGCATCAGGGAAGCTTTTTTAAAGTAGTTTAAAATATTCTCCTTGGCTTTTTCCAGTTCCGCTGTTAATCTCGGTACGTAATCAATTAAAGCTACTTTATTTCCGCTTACCTTTAATTCTTTTTTCTCTTCGGCAATTTCCAGAAAAGAAGTAAACTCTCTTAACGAAAACTCATTAAAAAGTTTACTCTTCAGTTCGTCTTTAGAAACCCCTGCTCTAAGAGGATATTGGTGATGATAACTCTGTAAAAACTCTTTTGTTTTAGCTAAAATTTTAGCATAATTATCCGCCGCAAAGTACAGTTTTTCCCCCGAGCGGTAAACTTTATTGGCGGCAATTAGCTGATTTAAGCTCTCTTCGACCACCCTCGCCGCCAACGTAGTTTTTTGTTCAATTACCTTTTGTTCTAAGGGTTTTAAGCTATTTAAAAGAACGTTTAAAACTAAGGCAGAAGGTTCCCCTTTTTCTTTAACCTTCAAGCTTTCCATTACGTCCTCGCGAAAACGCTTGTATTTCCTTGCCGGGTAAGGGTCCAGGATCTCTCCACCACCAATAGTTACCATAGGCGAATAGGAGCGAATGATAAACCGGTCAAAGCGGTCGGCTACTACCGGCTCCTCTAACATGAGCTGGGCATAAGTTTCCCCTCCCGGCTCTAATTCTTCCCGGTCTAAAAGCAGTACCCTTCCCAGCCGTTCCGCCGTTCCCAGGTAAAAACGTATCTGCTGTCGGTGGCGAACGGGCTTTTCTTGCGAAGCAAGAACCGTAAACTTAACGTCAAGCAACCGGGTGGGTTTTAATACGCCAATGGTAACAACCCAATCTCCCCGTTCAATATCTTTTACCTCTACATCCGCTAAATTGATCGCCACCCTCTGCCCGGCAAAAGCCCTTTCCACTTTTTGCCCGTGGACCTGCAGGTTTCTAATCTTTTTGGTAAGCCCGCGGGGGAGAATTTCTACCGTTTCGCCCACCGCAAGTTCCCCCGACCAGAGGGTACCGGTAACGACCGTTCCAAATCCCGCTATGGTAAAAACCCGGTCAATAGGAAGCCGGGCATAGTGCGACCGGGATTTTTCCTCGACCTCTTCCGCGACCCGGTCAATTTCCGCAAGTAAAGTAGAAATCCCTTCACCGGTAATTGATGATACGGGGATAATGGGAGCCTTTTCGAGAAAACTTCCTTTGACAAATTCTTTGATATCTTCAATTACAAGATTTAACCAGTCTTCATCCACTAAATCTTTCTTCGTTACTACCACGATACCTTTTTTTATCTGTAAAAGCTTTAAAATATCCATATGCTCCCGGGTTTGGGGCATAATACCCTCATCGGCAGCAATAACTAAAAGCACCATGTCAAACCCCATAACCCCGGCCAGCATATTTTTAATAAACCGCTCATGCCCCGGAACATCAACAATCCCGGCTTTTTTCCCCGAAGGGAGCGTCAGGTGAGCAAAACCAAGTTCGATGGAAATTCCCCGTTTTTTCTCTTCCTTTAAGCGGTCGGTATCAATTCCCGTAAGCCTTTTTATCAGTTCCGTTTTTCCGTGGTCTACATGGCCAGCGGTTCCAATGATGAAGTATTTCATTGCCGGTCACCCACCAGATGTTTTTCCAGTAAGCGTTTGCAGTAATCTATTTCTTCCTCCAATACCGTCCTTAAATCGATAATAAATTTTTCTTCCTCAATTCTTCCCAAAAGGGCAGGATTTTCCTCCCGTAAAGCTTTTGCCAGTTTTTCCACCGAAAGGTGATGGGGGTTAATTTTTATCACATAAGAAGATAGGTAGGTTCCGGGAAAAGCTCCCCCACCTACTTCCGATTTGCCTTCATCCAGAGAAATTTCCGCAGGTAATTTGGCCCTTAAGAGTTTGCGATAAAGCTTTTGCGCCCGCTTTTTAATCTTTTCGGGCGGTTCGGTTAACATCCGTAATACCGGGATTTTCGAGAGAAAATCTCTTTCAAAGTAAAGCATTAAAGTTGCCTGCAAAGCTGCTACGGTCATTTTATCAATCCGAATAGCCCGGGTAAGAGGATGTTTTTTCATTTTGGCAACAAACTCTTTCTTGCCAGCAATAATCCCCGCTTGCGGGCCACCCAAAAGCTTATCTCCGGAAAAAGTAACTACATCCACCCCCGCCGCCAGAACTTCCTGCACCGTTGGTTCGTACGGTAATCCGTAAGAGGTTAAATCCACCAAACTGCCGCTTCCCAAGTCCCACATTACCGGAATTCCCTTTTCTTTTCCAAGCTTCACCAAATCGGCAATTTCCACCGATTCGGTAAAACCAATTATTTTGTAATTGCTGGTATGCACCCCTAATAAAAGGCCGGTGTTCTCGTTAATTGCCTTCCGGTAATCGTCAATCCGGGTTTTATTGGTGGTACCAACTTCTTTTAAAATTGCCCCGCTTCTTTCCATTATTTCCGGTATCCTAAAGGCTCCGCCGATTTCCACCAGTTGGCCCCGGGAAACTATCACCTCTTTCCCAAAAGCCATACTGCTTAAAGCTAATACCACCGCCGAAGCATTATTGTTCACCACCAGTGCATCCTCGGCTCCGGTTAACTCACAGAGGTATTCCACCACGTGGTCGTAACGGGAGCCCCTTTTTCCGGTGGTTAAATCCAGCTCCAAGTTGCCGTAACTGCCCGAGACCTTACGTAAGGCTTCTACCGCCTCCGGGGCCAGAGGAGCCCGGCCCAGGTTGGTATGTAAAACCACACCGGTACCGTTGACCACCCGCCGGTAGGGAGGTAGAAAAAAGCTTTCAATCTTTCTTTGAGCTAAGTTAACAACCTCCTGAAATTCCAGCGGCTTTTGCCGCTGGCCAGAGACTATACCGGTTCTGAGCTCATCTAAAACCTCGCGCACTTTCCGGGTAATAATCTCCCGCTGATAACGGTTTAAATAGTCCTGAAGTTCCGGAGCTTTTAGAATCTCATCTACCTTGGGTATGGAGCGCAGTAATTTTTCCAATGCCATCGGCTCACTCCTCATAAACTTCCAAAATTTCGTAATGGGTGTTGCGTTTGGCCGGTATGAACCCTGCTTCCCGGATAGTTTTTATTATTTCGTTCATTGGTATGCGGTAGGTTACCCCCGCTGCCCGGACCACATTTTCCTCAAGCATAGTAGAGCCAAAATCGTTGGTTCCAAAATACAAAGCTAATTGCGCTATTTTGGCCCCTTGAGTAACCCAGGAAGCTTGAATGTTGGGAAAATTATCGAGATAAATCCGGGAAATAGCAACCGTCTTTAAGTAGTCCATCCCTCCAGCTGGCAAAAGATGGGCTAATGCTGTATTGGCCGGCTGAAACGACCAGGGTATAAAAGCAGTAAATCCGCGGGTTTTATCCTGAAGCTGCCGCAAATTTTCCAGGTGAATAATCCTGTCTTCGTAATTTTCCACATGCCCGAACATCATCGTTGCTGTAGTCTTCATCCCCAGGCTATGGGCTGCTTCCATCACTTCCAGCCATTCCGCCGCGGAAATTTTATTGGGACTAATTACCTTCCGCACCCGGTCGGATAATATTTCCGCTCCCCCTCCGGGTAAAGATTGCAGTCCGCTTTCTTTTAGTTGCTTTAAGACTTCAACCACGCTTAAGCCCTCTTTTTTAGCCAGGTACATAATTTCCGGCGGCGAAAGGGAATGGATTTGTACCGTTGGAAATCTTTTCTTTATCTGAGAAAACAAGTTTTTAAAGTACTCCAGCCCTAAATCGGGATGGGTCCCTCCCTGCATTAATAACTGAGTTCCGCCCAGGTTAACCAGCTCTTCAATTTTGGCAAAGATTTCTTCTAAGGTCAGAACGTAACCTTCCGGATGACCGGGAGGACGATAAAAAGCACAAAATTTGCAGGCCGTCGAGCAGATATTGGTATAATTTACATTCCGGTCAACCACAAAAGTAACAATATTTTCCGGGTGATGACGGCGGCGGACAAGGTTGGCAAGTCGCCCCAAGTTGTACAAATCTCCCTGTTCAAACAGTAAAACTCCTTCGGCAAAAGTTATCCTTTCCCCCGCTTCTATTTTGGCGTAAATTTTTTTTACATCCAATCGTCTTCCCTCCAAATCTTAACCAAAACCCCTGCCGGCGCTTCGCCTATTTTAGAAGCCCGACGGTAAAACTCCAAAAGACCAGAAAACTCCCTCTCGGATAGTTCATGGGAAATAATTTTTAAATACCCGTCAATTTCCTCAGGAGTAAAAGGATATTTTTGGCTGCCAAATTCAACCATTTCTTGCCAGTGAGCATACGAGTAATTTTTAGCCTGAAAAAACAGTTCGGTTAACTTTTTAATTTTATGAGGCTCTTTCTGGCAGGTCTCCCGGTGGACCGCCCACACCGCATAAACCATGGGTAGTCCGGTAAGTTTTTTAAAAGCTTCGCCTAAGTCCAACACCTCTAAATTTTGGGGCAAATGATAATAACCTGCTAAAGCTTTATCACCAATTAAAAGCACTCCGTCTAAATCGGTCTTGCGGTAAAATTCAATGTCCAAATTCATGGGTACGTATTGAGGGTCGGCTCCAAAAAGTTCTTTTAAGATTATTTTTAATAGTACTACCGATGTTGCCGACTCCCTGGTTACACCAACTTTTTTTATGTTTTGAAGCCTTCCGGAAAATTCCTGCCGGTAAAAAAACATCACGCTTAATACCGGGCCATCGGCGGCAATGGAAAGATCAGGTAAAATTAAAAGGTCTTGATAGTTTCTGGCGTACTCAATGGAGGAAATGGGAGTTACATCTAACTGATGTTTTAAAAAAAGTTGATTTAACTCGGCCGGGGGACCTGAAAAAAGCTCAGCCTCCGCAAAACCATTTTTCTCAAAAGGATAATATAAGGGTAAGCAGTTTAAGTAGCTTACCCGTCCAAGCCTTAATTTCATTCAAAATCCTCCCGTACCACATTGTAAAGAGTATCTCTTTCTACCGGTTGTCTTCCCGCTTCCCGTATAAGGTGCAGGATTTCCTTTTTGGTCATGGCTTGAGAGGTGGTAGCCCCGGCAGCATGGGTAATCCGCTCTTCTACCACCGTACCATCAATATCGTCCACTCCGAAGGAAAGGGAAATCTGAGCAAGTTTTGGTCCCACCATGATCCAGAAAGCTTTAATATGGTCAAAATTATCGAGCATTAAGCGGCTGATAGCTAACATTTTTAAGTCTTCTACGCCAGTAGTGAGGGTTTTAATTTCACCCTCTAACCCGGTGTTTTTAGGATGAAACGCCAAAGGAATAAACGACATAAAACCGCCGGTTTCATCCTGAAGTTCTCTTAACTTAATTAAATGCATAAGTCTTTCTTCAACGGTTTCGATATGTCCGTAAAGCATGGTGGCATTACTTCTAAGCCCGAGTTTATGGGCGGTTCTCATGACTTCCAGCCAGCGTTCGCCGGAAATTTTTTTCTCGCAAATTTTCTTTCGCACCCTCTCGGAAAAAACTTCCGCACCCCCGCCGGGTAACGAACCCAGCCCGGCATTTTTTAAAATTGTCAGCACTTCCTCCAAAGACTTCCCGGAAATACGAGAAAAGTAGTCAATTTCCACCGCCGTAAAAGCCTGAATGTGCACTCCAGGTAGGGCTCTGGAAACCCTCTCCACCATCTCCACGTAAAAATCAAAAGGCAAATCGGGATGAAGACCACCTACAATGTGAATTTCACTTATCCCATCATCTTTGGATTCTAAAGCCCGCGCTTCAATTTCGTCAAGGCTCATCTGGTAAGCTTCCGGAGAGTCTTTGTCCACCCCAAAAGCACAAAGTTTGCAGCGGTTAACGCAGATATTGGTGGGATTGATATGGCGGTTTACAATAAAATAAGCTTTATTGCCATTTTTTCTTTCCCGGACGATATTGGCAAGATAACCAATCCCTATAAGGTCGGAGGAATTAAAAAGGGTTAGCCCGTCTTCAAAGGAAAGCCGTTCACCCTTCTCCACTTTATCGTAAATTTTTTCTAAATTTTTATCGGCAAAAGCAAACATCCTTCCACTCCCTTTTTAAATTAGTAAATCGATAACGGTAACACCGAACATTAAGACGCTGATAATCATATTTACATTGTTAAAAGCCGTATTAACCCTTGATAAATCGGTAGGCTTGACCAGCCAGTGCTCGTATAATAAAAGAATAGCGGTGGCAATAACACCAAAATAATAAAAAAACCCAAGGCCAAAACCAATGCCGGCCAGTAAAAAGAAGATGATAGTTAGAAAGTGAAATACCCGGGCAATCGTTAGAGCCTTTTCTATCCCAAACCTGCTGGGTATGGAGTATAACCCCTGCTGCCGGTCAAACTCCACATCCTGAAGAGCGTAGATAATATCAAAACCTGCCACCCAAAATAACACCCCGGCAGCTAAAAAGTAAGCCGGTAGCGGAATATAACCTTCAATCCCCACAAAGCTTCCGAGCGGAGCAAAGGACAGGGCCAGACCTAAAACAAGGTGGCATGCCCAGGTAAATCTTTTAGTATAAGCATAAATTACCAGAACAAATAAAGCAAGGGGAAGAAGCTTTAATGCTAACGGCTTTAAATTGGCTGCCGCCCAAAAAAAGAGCAATAACGAAAGTATCGTGTAAATATATACTTCCGACACTTTTATAAGCCCCCGGGGCAGGGCCCGGTTTTGGGTTCGGGGGTTTAAGGCATCTATATGCCGGTCAATCAACCGGTTTAAACTCATTGCGGCAGTCCGGGCACCAACCATAGCCAAAGTAATAAAAAGAAAATCTCTTAGCCTCGGTACACCCCCGGAAGCCAAAAATGCTCCTACATAAGCATAAGGTAGGGCAAAGAGTGTATGTTCAAACCTGATCATTTCAAGAAAGATCTTAATTTTAGTCAAGGCCGAGGTCACTCCACTTCCGGTCCACTAAAGCCTTAATCTCTGGATCCATTTCGATGTCATCAGGCCAGGGTCGGGTGTGACCTTCGGAAGGCCATTTTTTGGTAGCATCAATGCCAAGCTTTGAACCGTAATTGGGCAGAGGAGATGCGTGATCCAAAATATCCAGGGGTCCTTCAACAATCATTAAGTCCCGCTTCGCATCAATATTGTTAAATACTTTCCACATTACTTCCGAAAGGTTTTGTACATTAACATTTTCATCAACAACAATTATCATTTTGGTAAACATCATCTGCCCCAAGCCCCATAAAGCATTCATCACTTTACGGGCATGACCGGGATAACGTTTTCTAATCGAGACAATTGCGCAATTATGGAAGACCCCTTCCAGGGGAAGATTTATATCAACAATTTCCGGCAGCAGCAGCTTTAAAAAAGGCAAAAAGATTCGTTCGGTGGCTTTTGCCATATAACAGTCTTCCATCGGTGGTTTGCCCACAATTGTTGCCGGGTAAATGGGATTCTTTCTGTGGGTAATGGCTGTAACATGAAATACCGGATAATAATCGGTTAAGCTGTAATAACCGGTATGGTCCCCGAAAGGCCCTTCTAATCGCAGTTCATCGGGATCAACGTAACCTTCAATAACAATCTCCGCATGTGCCGGAACTTCCAAATCTACCGTCTCCGCTTTAACCAATTCCACCGGTTCTTTCCGAATAAAACCGGCAAAAAGAAATTCATCAATTGACGGTGGCAGAGGAGCTGTCGCCGCATAAATGGTTGCCGGATCTCCGCCCAAAGCTACCGCAACTTCTAAAGGCTTGCCCAGGCGCTTGGCCTTCTGGTAAAAGTGCGCCGCATCTTTATGCATATGCCAGTGCATCCCGGTAGTCCTGCCGTCATAAATTTGCATCCGGTACATGCCCACATTTCTTCTTCCGGTTTCCGGGTCTTTGGTAATGACTAACGGTAAAGTTATAAACCTTCCACCATCCTGCGGCCAGCATTTTAATATTGGAAATTTATTTAAATCGGGGTTATCCTTGATAATTACTTCCTTTACCGGACCACTTTTTACAATCTTAGGTGCAAAATTTGACAACCTGGCAAGCTTCGGTAACATTTTCAGCTTTTCAAACATGGTAACCGGGATATCATCGGGATTTAAAAGGCTTAAAAACTCTTCTCCGATATCATCCAAACGGTCAACCCCAAGAGCCAATTTCATGCGCTCATAGGAGCCAAAAGCATTCATCAATACCGGGATATCGTAACCCGAAACGTTTTCAAATAAAAGAGCCGGTCCATAAGCCTTTGACACCCGGTCGGTAATTTCGGTTATCTCCAATTCCGGTGACACCGGAACTTTGATCCTTTTAAGCTCCCCCCGCTTTTCAAGTTCTGCTATGAACTCTCGCAAATCCCGAAACGCCATCAATTACTACCCCCAATCTTATGTAGTTTTTTCAAATGGTTTGGTACCAACATGAACCGCCACTATTCCGCCGGTAAGCTCGTAGCATTTTACATCCACCAAACCTAAATCCTCGAACATCTTTTTAATGACCTGCTGGTGTGGAAAATTTTTTACCGAGTTGGGCAGGTAAGAATAAGGACCGTCCACCCCCACCCCCAATTTCCCTAAAAGCGGCACCAATTTTTCAAAGTAAAACCAGTACAGTTGTTTAAACACGGGGAAGGTCGGATGGGCAAGTTCTAAATTCACAACCCTGCCTCCGGGTTTTACTACCCTTTTCATTTCCAATATTGTTTTTTCAATATCCGGCACATTTCTTAAAGCAAAACCAATAGTTGCCACATCAAAGCTGTTGTCCGGAAAAGGTAAAGCTAAGGCATTACCGTGAACTAACTTAATTATTTTTTCCATGGAGTACCTGGCAATATTTTTCCTGGCAACTTCAAGCATGTTTTCGTTAAAATCAAGTCCTACGACTTCTCCTGTCGGGCCAACTACCCGCGCTAATTCAATAGCAAACATTCCCGTGCCGCAGGCCACATCTAAACCCCTTCCCCCGGCCGATAAGCCCGATACCTTAACCGCGAACCGCCGCCAGGCTTTATCCCGGTTAAAACTTAAAACGGTATTTAATAAATCATACCGATGGGCAATTGCCGAAAAAATATTATAAACAAGTTCTTCTTTTGAAGTTTGGCGGGAATCGTTCAAAATTTACTACCCCTTCCTTTTATGATAAAATGTCGTTTTTATCGATAAATTCTTTAAGTTTTATTAAACCGTCAAAGCCTTCATCCTCAATGTTACAAAGAAACTCGCCAATTTTTTCTCCAAAGGTAATAAGTTCTTGCAGGGTATCTTTGGGTACATCAGCTAAATCTCCCAGGATAGCCAGACTCTGACCCATAAAAATTCGCTCGTCTTTATATTTATCTTCCTCCGAAAAAATTAAAGCAGCTTCATTTAAATCAAGAATTAACCTGGCCAGAGAACTTAAGTATTGTAAAAGTCCCGCTTTGGCCAGCTCCAAAAAAAAGTTACCGTACATAAAATCGCCCACTAACACCTGATACTGGATTCTTTGCCTTTCCCCGTGATATTCTTCTTCACCAATCTGCCGGTGAATTTCATGGGCTAGATAAATATAAGAGAATATTTCGGCTAATTTTACTAATTTTTCCCATTCAATCCCCAGCCTTTGCCCCATCAGTAACCAAACTAAAATTCTTTTTCTAACAGCAGTCATTTCCTTAATCTCGGGCAAAATTTCCCCGTATTGTTCCACGTTACTTCGAAGTTTTTTGGCAATTACCTCCGTTATTTCCGCTGCCACTTTATTAAGTTCCCTTTCAACAACACTCATTTACAGGCCTCCCCAAAATAATCCACACTTATACTATTATTCTTTATTTTATCCCATTTTCCTGTTAGCTTTCTTAAAATTATTGGAAATCATCATTTTTAAAATAAATAAGCCCTACATACCTTCTCCGGCATGTAAGGCTCGCTAACCGTGTTTAAAACACGTACTAATAAAAATCCCTCCTATAAATTGACGGCTTGACTCTCGGCAAACTCTTCAACCATGACGCCCCGCTTCGTTTCCTTAGCCGTCATGTACTTTGCCCCAAACTCCTTTGCCAGGTAATTTGTTGCATCCCAGGGATCTACCGTATCCCCGCAGGTAAATACATCAACAGCAGCATAACCTAACTCAGGCCAGGTATGAATTGCAAGATGGGACTCAGAAATGACCACCACACCGCTAACCCCTTGCGGACTAAACTTATGGAAAGCTACCTCTCTAATTTCAGCACCTGCTTCCAAAGCACTTCTGACCATGATTTCTTCAACTCTTTTGACATCATTTAAAACGTCAAACCCGCAGCCGTAAAGCTCGGCAATCACATGACGGCCTAAAGCATTCATCGGCACTTCCTCCTTTAAAAATAATTTGTTGGGAACTATAACCCCCTTTTGTATACATGGGCTTTATTCAATCAAATTAAATTTTAGCACATAAATCCCCGTTGTCAATAAAAAAATAGAGATTTTCTAAATTAATTTCATTTAATTTTGGTTAATTCTTTATTATCCTTAAAAATTTTTAAGATTTCATGGCTTTTTCTATACTTTCACAAAATTTCTCAGGCTTCCAATGGCCGAAATCTTTACCTCAACCGTGTCTCCTTCAGCAAGTTTACCAACACCGCTGGGGGTTCCCGTTAAAATTACATCTCCAGGCTTTAAAGTCATGACTTTAGAAATAAAACTTACCAAAAAATAGGGATGAAACAGCATTTTAGAAGTATTACTCTTTTGCCGGAGTTCCCCATTCAAATAAGTTTCTATCTCAAGGTGGTCAGGCTCAATATCGGTAACAATCCACGGTCCAAGAGGGCAAAAAGTATCGAACGATTTTCCCCGCGTCCACTGTCCATCCTTCCGCTGTAAGTCCCGGGCGGTAACATCATTGGCACAGGTATAACCTAAGATGAAATCCCTTGCTTCTTCTTCCTTTAGATTTCGCCCTTCCTTTTTAATCACCACCGCCAGTTCTCCTTCGTAGTCCACCCGCCGACTTTCTTGAGGTAATATTATCACGTCTAAAGGACCAATTACCGCGGTAGGCGGTTTTAGAAAAATCACCGGTTCTTCCGGCAACTGGTGTTTAAATTCGTCAATATGGTCCCGGTAGTTTAAACCTACACAGATAATTTTCGACGGTAATACCGGGGGTAGTAATTTGACCTCTGAAAGCGGAAGTAATTTTCCGCTGGAATTAATCTCGCCGAAAATATCTCCATTTAAAATTTCTACCTTATCATCATTAATTTTCACGTACTTATCCTGCCCCGCTATTACGGCTCTACCTAAAATCATTTTTCTCCCTCCCGTACAAATAATAATACTTGATATAAAAGCGGCAAGGCGCTGTAATTCATAGTAGTAGCCGCCGCTACAATTCCCGAATCATTAAAAATAAGAGCAGCCACGCTTGCTACTAAAATGGCGACTAATCCTTTGTAAAATATCGGCATTTCCGTTTTTATTTTGTTCATGTAACCAAGAGGCCGGTAAAAGGAAAAGGCCAGAGCCAGTAAGCTTGTCAAAAACACCCTGCTCCAGATAGTGTATTTAATAAGTTTTATATTCATTGCCACCTTGCGGATTATAATCCCCGTTAAAACCGAAAGACCACCTGCCCTTACTTCCTGTATAGCCCTTGCCACGTGGGATTGAGCTTTAGTGCTTAAAAAAGCATCGTAAGTATAAACTGCTATTAAACCTGCCATTACCGCTCCTAGCAATATCAACACGTTTCGTACATTAAAACGGATGTTTAAAAATAGCGCCAGAAAAACGGTAAAACCAAACAATGCCGTTAGAGCTCCCCCAAAGTTTGCTCCATAGGAAGGAGAGGAAATAAGCAAATAAACGGCAAGAAAAACAAACGAATATAAAACGTAAGCTTTCTTTTTCAAGCGCGTACCGTAATGGCTTGCTAAATATAAAGTAACCCCTACCAAAATCCCCATATACTCGTTGCCGATCCCGTAATACCGGGCGCCGGCCATCGGGTCGTAGCCAAGAACCGACCGGCGGATTAACTCCTGGTGATTTAAAAGGTCAAAAATCAACGAAGCAAAGGTAATTATTCCGATAACCGCAAAGCTATCTATTCCCAGAAGTTTATTTAAAAGTTTTGCCAGTACCACCAAAGCTAAATTTAAAAGCACCGCAATTAAAAAGTTTAAAATGAGGTTATTGGTGTAGAAAAGGGAAAGCCATAAAAAAGTTAAAGGTACCGTAAATAAAAACAAAAGGGCAAGATCCAGTCCTTTAACTTTTTTGTAATACAGGCCAAAAAGTCCGTAAAGAAGCGTAATAATTAAAACGGTAATATAACTTTTAACTAACGGTGGTCGTAAGTTGTAAGTAATTAATATCTGGTTATGATAATCTTTCAGGAAATTTAACGCATTTGCCTTGCTAATTCCCTGCACCGAACGGCCAAAAACCTCTACCGGTGGTTTAATACCGTAAAAAGTCAAGATAGTTGCGGTGAGATCCAAATTGGTAATTAAACCGGGTCTTTTTGTGGTGCCGGAGGTAAGTAACCCGGGACCAAACCCCCGGCCCCAGGCCACCGCAAAGCCCAGGTAATCTTTCTTTGCCAGCATATCCCTGCTGGGATAGGGAGTAAAAATAATAAGGGCATCTTTTTTAGGATTTAACTTTGAAAGTATCTTTCCTAAAAAAGCATCGACTTCCTTAAAAACTTTCGTCTTCTGGCGTTTTATTTCCCGGTCAAAAAGTAAGTTTTTAAAATAATCAACTCGGGCAATATCCCCTGTTTCAATGACCACGAGATCCGAACTTCGCCAATTGTCCGTTACAAAAGTATAAATCTTATCATAATCACTTCTCAAACCTCCGGGAAAATCCTGGTCCTTTTTTAATACTTCCCGGTTTACCAATCCCAAAGGGGTAACACCGGTTTTATCCATGGTTAAAAGAGTAATTTCCCGGAAATACTCCTTTCCGGCATCGGCATTACCCACTACCAGCGTTTTTAATCCCCGTTTTTTTAACTCTTCACCTATTAAGCCAATTTTAAACGGATATTTTAACGAACTGCTTTCCCGTTCCGCTTCCACCGCACCCAGGTTAACAACCGCTTCCCCGGAAGGTTCCTTCCCAAAAAAGGTACGATATAAAGCAAATCCTTCCTGGCCATCGTACTGTTCTCCGTAATTAAACGCAAGTCTACCCGTTTCCCCTCCGCGAAGGTGGGCACCGCTACCGATGGTAAGATAAGCATTTACGCTATTTAGACCACCACCGGTATTATTATTCATTAACGCCACACTACCTTCCTTAAAAACCCGCTCAAAGTTTGGATACCGGCCAAGCTCCGTTAATTCCTCAAAAGATAACCCATCCAGAGAAATTAACACCAATTTCCCCGGGGAACCGGCAAAGGCCAAAGAAGGAAACAACACTACTGCAATAATCAGTAAAATTATGTAAAATACTTTTTTTCTCATTTAAGTAACCCCCTGTAAATCTCCTCGTTTCGCTGGGCCATGTGCGCTACGTTGTATTTCTCCCTTATCGTGATATAAGCCCTTTCTCCAAGACTTAAACGAAAATTTTCATTAAAAATTAACGTGTAAAGCGCTTCAGTTAAAGCCGTAGCATCCTTGGGGGGAACTAATAAACCATTTTCCCCGGAATTAATGACTTCCGGAATTCCCCCAACGTTGGTGGCAATTACGGCTAACTTCCAGCTCATTGCTTCGAGAAGGGATAAGGGTAGTCCTTCGGAAATGGACGGTAAAACAAAAATATCAATTTCCCGGTAAAATTCAGCGGGATTGGGAATGTATCCGGGAAAGGTAACCAGGCTTTCAATCCCCAGCTCTTTTGCTAACTCTTTCAGCTCATTTTTTAAAGGGCCATCACCGCCAATGATCGCCCGAAATACCACTCCCCTGTTACTTAGAAGGGCTAAGGCTTTTAAAAGATAATTTAAACCCTTTTGCGGGGCAAAACGGGCTAAGGTACCTATTACCACCGGCTGGTGGGGATTTGTTTTTATCTCTTCCGGAATCTCCACCCCATTAGGAATTACGGTAATTTTTTCTGCCAAAACCCCATGCTTTAAGATTAATTCTTTCTTTAAATTTTCACTGACCGCAATTACTTTATGGGTATAAAATTTGGTTAAAAAGCGCTCAATGAGCGAAGCAATAATTCTTTTAAAAGCCGCTACATTTTCATGCCAGATGGAGTTATGTACGGTATAAACCACCGGCACCCCAGCCAAAAAAGCAGCCATTCTTCCCGCCAGTGCCGCTTTAAAACCATGGCAGTGAACTATCCGGTACCCTTCTTTTTTAATAATGCGGTAAAGGGAATAGCAGGCTTTTAAATCCCCTTTTAAGGAAATTCCTGCAGGAATTGCTACGGAATAGTAGGTTACTCCCAGGTCTTTTAAGGTTTTTTGCTCAGCTTCGGTTAACTCGCCGGCAAAACCAAAAGCAAAGTCACCGCTTTTCTTTTGCAGCAGGGAAAAAACATGCTTTTTTATTCCCCCCGCCGATGGCCGCATCACCTGTAAAACTTTAACCTTCCCGCTCAACCAGATCACCCTTTTCAAAAACTCCCCCGAGTCTTTCCGGCAAAGAAGAATACCTGGTTTCTTCCTTAATATTTTCCACCGCCTGCCGTAAAGCCCAGGGAGTTCCTATGACAATAAGCATTTTCTTGGCCCTGGTTACAGCAGTATAAAGAAGATTTCTCTTAAGTAAAGGATAATGGTAATTATGTAAAACAAGAATAACCACCGGATATTCCATTCCCTGAGCTTTATGAACGGTAGTCGCATAAGACAACGTCAGCTCTTCTAAATCCGTTTTCCGATATTTTATGTTTTTGCCGTCAAAAGAAACAATGATTTCTTCTTCATCCCCGGATTTAATAATTTTTTTGATAAACCCGGTTTCGCCGTTAAATACCCCATCTTCTCCCCGTTCGTAATTATTTTTTATCTGCATGACCTTATCGTTCACTTTAAAAGAAGTACCGAAAAATTTTACTTCCTGTGTTTCAAAACCGTTAAACAGTTTTTGCAGTAAAACATTTAAATTTTCTACCCCTAAAGCGCCCTTCCGCATAGGAGATAAAACGGCAATATCTTCCGGAGAATACCCGTAATTTTCCCAGAGCTTTTTAACCACCTTTAAAAGAAGATTAGTAATATTTTCCGTATCTTTCGCCGGAAGAAAAAACACATCCTCCAATATTCTTCTCCCAAGGAGCCGCTCAAGTTCAGACCAATCCCCGGTTAATACCCGGTGGGCAACCTCAATAATTCCTGCATCTTCTCCCTGACGAAAAACCGTTTTCAGGCTTATCCGCGGAATTTCTTCCACGGCTAAAAGATCTTTCAACAATTGCCCGGGACCCACCGGGGGCAACTGATTGGGATCTCCCACCAGTACCAGCCGGCATTCAGGGGTTATAGCCTCAAATAAAGCAGCAGCTAAAGGTAAATCAAGCATGGAAACTTCATCAATTATTATTAAATCGTAGGGTAAAGGTTCGTATTTGTTATAGCGAAAAAGCAGTTCTCCCGAACGGGTTTCCCCCTCCGGTTCTAAAAGACGGTGAATTGTCGCCGCCGGCATCCCGGTGCTTTCGGAAAGCCTTTTCGCCGCGCGCCCGGTAGGCGCCGCCAGAGCAATTTTGTTTTTAGGAAAAAACCTCTGATACAGCTCAATAAATCCTTTGATTACCGTGGTTTTACCGGTACCAGGACCCCCGGTTAAAATAAAAAGTTTTTTCTCGGCAAACATTAACGATAGAGCTTCCTTTTGTAATGGGTCGTAGGAAATTCCCAGTTTTTTTTCTACCTCGTTCAGAGGCTTCTTTATATTAATTTTTTTATCGGTAATCGTTAAAAGAAAGGCTACTTTCCGCGCCACCGTTTTTTCCGCATCATAAAGCTTTTTCAAATAAAGCCGGTCCCTTTCCAGGCACACTTCTCCGGTTCTTAAAAGTACGGAAAGCCCCTCGTCGAGGGTCTCAGGCCCAATCCCTTCCCCCAGAAGAGCCAGCCCTTTGTTATACACTTCTGCCAAAGGTAAATAAACATGTCCCTGCTCCAGAGCTTCCTTTAACACATAAACGATAGAAGCTTTAATCCGGTAAAGGTGGTTCGGGGGAAAATGCCAATCTTTTGCCAGCTTATCAAAGGGTGCAAAGGCAAAACCGTAAAGTTCATGAATGGGTTTGTAAGGATTCTCTTTTAAGTGCTCTATTAAACTTTCCCGGTAAAATTTGAGCAGGGTTTTAATTTGATGCGGTTCCAAGTTTAGCGGAGCTAATAAATTAAAAGCTTCTTCGAAAAGATACTCTTCTTTTAATTTCTGGTACAGGCTTTCCGCTTTTTCAAAGGAAATGCCTCTTATTTTTGTTAGCTGGGAAAAATCTTTTAGGATAACGGTCAGGGAGTCCATACCAAATCTTTCAACAATTTTCGCTGCCGTTTTTTCCCCAATTCCCTTAACCCCTAAGTTAGACAGGTACGAGATTAACTGTTCCGGAGAATTTGGTCTTTCCCTTTCGTAGTATTTAACCTGAAACTGCAAACCGTAATTGGGGTTATTGACAAACTTTCCCGAAACCCGGTACCGTTCGCCTACCCGGCAGTTAATTATTTCCCCTAAAATATCAATAATTTCCCCCTGCCGTTCTCCTTCTAAAATTTTAGCTCCGGCAATAATAAAGTTTTCCCGGGAGAATTTTATATATTTTACTTCTACATTAATTGTCTCTTCCAAAAGAAAATTCCTGGTCATATTTTTCCCTTCAATTTATAATGATTTAGCATAATTTTACTACAATTTTAAAAAAGAAAAAACCCCGGCATGAGCCGGAGTTTTTTCTCTTAGCCAAGGATAGCTTTTAAGTCTTCGTCGGGAGTAGTGATAAGCTTTAATCCAAACTTTTCGTTTAAGATGGCCAGTAAATTAGGTGTTAGGAAAGCAGGAGCAGTCGGGCCAATACGAATATTCTTGACTCCAAGGTAGAGGAGTGATAAGAGAATTGCCACAGCCTTTTGTTCAAACCAGGATAGAATCAGGCTAAGCGGCAGGTCGTTTACTCCAACCTTGAAGGCTTCGGCTAAGGCTAAGGCAATTTTTACTGCCGAGTAGGAGTTGTTGCACTGCCCGATATCGAGGAGCCGCGGAATACCGGTACCTTCGATTTCACCAAAGTCCTTGTGGATGAAACGATATTTACCGCAAGCCAAGGTCAGGATAATGGAGTCTTTGGGTACTTTATCGGCAATTTCGTTGTAGTAGTTCCGGGTGGTCTTAGCTCCGTCGCAACCGCCAATTAAGAAGAAGTGCTTGATCTTGCCGGACTTAACCCCTTCAATTATCGTATCGGCCAAGCTTAATACTGCGGTGTGGTGGAAACCGGTAGTAATGTAACCTCCTTCTTTCTCTTCAGCCGGGGGAAGTTCTAAAGCCTTCTTAATAACCTCGGAGAAGTCGCGATTGGCGATATGTTTTACTCCGGGCAGATGAGCTACCCCGCAGGTAAACATCCGGTCCTTATAAGAATCCTTGGGAATTAAAACGCAGTTGGTGGTTGCGAGAATTACTCCCGGGAATTCTTCAAACTCTTTCTTCTGGTTCTGCCAGGCGGTACCATAATTACCTACCAAGTGGGGGAATTTCTTTAACTCGGGATAAGCATGGGCCGGGAGCATCTCCCCATGGGTGTAAACATTAATTCCGGTACCTTCGGTTTGCTTTAAAAGCTCATACAAATCTAAAAGGTCGTGCCCGGTAACCAGAATAGCCGGACCTTTTTTAATCCCCGTGTAAACTTTTGTCGGCACAGGGTTGCCAAACTTTTCTGTATGAGCTTTATCCAGAAGCTCCATAATTTTAAGGTTCATTTCCCCGGCTTTTAACACCATTTGCAGATGGTGGTCAAGGTCAAAATCTACGTTGGTCAGGGTAGTAAAGAGAGCTTCATGCATAAAGGCATCTACTTCCGGATCATGAGCTCCCAACTCCCGCGCATGGTAAGCATAAGCAGCAATACCTTTTAAGCCAAAGATAAGTAAGTCCTGAAGTGCGGCAAGATCTTCATTTTTCCCGCAAACTCCAACAGGCCCAACACAGCCTTTCCCTTGAGCAGTTTGCTCGCACTGGTAACAAAACATCAATAAACCCCTCCTGTGAAAATAGTTTTTCGCCCACCGGCTACTTTAAATTTTAAAGATAAAGGAGGGGCAATTCTGTTAAATTCGTCACAGTTTTGTCATGAAATTTATTAAATTAAGTGGATTACTCGGATATTTCACTTCAAGTTTTCCGGGTTCAGTCCTTCAAGTTCCGGTAAAACAAATACTCCATCTTTTCTAATCAACACACCATCAAAATAAATCTCACCGCCACCGTATTCCGGAGTTTGAATTAAAACAAGGTCCCAGTGCACCGCCGATTTGTTGCCGTTAAAAGCTTCATCGTAACTGGAACCGGGAGTAAAGTGGATGCTCCCCATAATTTTTTCATCAAACAACGTATCTTTCATCGGCTTAGTTATGTAAGGATTTACCCCTATCGCAAATTCCCCGAAATATCTTGCTCCGGCATCGGTATCTAAAATTTTGTTCAGCTTTTCGGTATTGTTGGCCGTGGCTTCAACTATCCTGCCATCTTTTACCACAAAGCGCACATTTTCAAAGGTATAGCCCTGGTATACCGAAGGGGTATTGTAAGTAATAACTCCATTTACCGACTCTTTCACCGGAGCAGTGTAAACTTCACCATCGGGAATGTTGCGATGGCCGTCGCATTTCACCGCCGGAATGCCTTTTATCGAAAAAGTTATGTCAGTGCCCGGACCGGTTATTCGCACCTTATCCGTTTTGTTCATTAAGTCAATTAAAGCATCCATCGCTTTGGACATTTTGCTGTAGTCAAGGTTGCAAACATTAAAATAAAAGTCGGTAAACGCCTCATTGCTCATTCCAGCAAGCTGGGCCATAGAAGCATTGGGATAACGCAGTACCACCCATTTAGTTTTGGGTACCCTAACTTCCCCGTGGACCGGATGCCACCAGTCCCGTTGATAAGCCTGAATTTTTTCCTCGGGGACATCGGAAAGCTCGGCGATATTGTCTCCGGCCCGAATTCCAATGTAGGCATCCATTTGTTCCATTAGCGATTTTTCCATTTCCCGATTAATCTTGATAACTTCCTCATCGGCTTCTAAAAGAATTTCCCGCAAAATTTCCTGGTTTTTTAAAAGGACAAAAGGTTTTGCCCCAACCTTATAAGCCTCGCGAATTAAAGCTTTGGTCAGGGGAAGTTCTGGACCTATGTTTTCAATTAAAATTTTCTCACCGGGTTTAAGGGCTGTAGAATAGTGAATTAAATTCTGGGCAAGTTTTATAAAGCGTGGATCCAAGAAAAAACCTCCTTTCTTCTTTTCGTCTCTTTATATCTTATTCCTTTTTCGTTTTAGCATCAATAAAAGCACAGGGACCCGTTGCACACATTCCGCAAATTTCTACCGGATTGGCATCGGAAAAAGCTTCCCCGCATTTAACGCACCAGGCGTAGCATTTCTGCCGGTCAAAAGCATTATTATCATCTTTTAACGCCTTTACCGGGCAAATGTCCCGGCAGTAGGTACAGCCCTTAGAACGCCAGCACTGAAGATAAGGTTCAATAGCAGGAGTTGGTGTAATTTCGGCATCGGTGACAAAAGACCCAAAGCGGCCGCCACTACCCAGGGAAGTAATTAAAAGGTTGTTCATCCCAAAAGTGCCAAGACCAGCAATGTAGGCTACATGTTTATGCGACCAGACGGCTTTTAAAACTTTTTTATCAAACTGGTAGGTTGGCATGAGTCCTTCAGCTTTAAAGCCGTAATTTTTTAATTCTTCCTTTATTTTCTGGATTATTTTCCAAAGGAGGCGATTAGTTTTAATATAAGCTTTGGCCCAAAGCTCCGATGGATAAATGCCATTTTTGTTACTTTCGATAATTTCCCGGGTATACGGCAAGAAAATGGCAACTACCGTTTTAGCCCCGGGCAATAGCTCATCAGGCAGCAAATGAGCCGGATTGGCCACCTCTTTTAATTTCAAAAAAAGGGGATTTTGAGCTTCGGCATAACCAATTAGCGGCTTACGGTAATAAAATGAACTTTCCTCTTCTAACTCCACCTGTTCAAAAACAATCTTCTCAATTAACTGTTGCAAATTATCCCCCCTTTTTTTTGGTATTTTAACATCTTTTTTATTTAAGTAAAATAAATTAAAATAAAAACATAAAACTCATCTCAAATCAAAGGAGATAATTATGGGAGCAATCTGGGATTTAATTTTACATCTTGATAAAAATTTAGACCTTCTGCTTCAGCGGTTTGGCACCGAAACCTATTTTATTTTATTTCTTATCGTTTTTCTGGAAACCGGGCTTGTGGTAACTCCTTTTCTTCCCGGCGATTCGCTCCTTTTTGCAGCAGGAGCTTTATCTGCACTGGGAAGTTTAAATATTTACCTGGTAATGTTAATTTTCATTTTTGCCGCAGTGCTTGGTAATACTTCAAACTATTTTATCGCCAGGTTCTTTAGTAATGCCGTTCTGAATAAAAAAAATCTTAAGTTTATAAAACAAGAGCACTTACTAAAAACCCAGAGGTTTTACGAAAAATATGGACCAGTGACCATTGTTCTGGCCCGTTTTGTCCCTATAGTTCGTACCTTTGCTCCTTTTGTCGCAGGTATTGGCCGGATGAATTTTTTTAAGTTCAGTCTCTACAACCTAATTGGAGCTTTTCTCTGGGTGTTCCTCTTAACCTTAGCAGGATATTACTTCGGTAATATTCCCGTAATTAAAGATAATTTTTCACTTGTAGTGATAGCTATAATTTTAATCTCAATCCTTCCCGGATTAATATCATTTATAAAAAAAGGAAAGTAGCGTCCGGAAGGGCAAAGGTCTATCGCCAGGGCTATTTCCTCCGCCTTGAATGGGCATTTGGTAAGAAATCTTTTCTAAAACCTTTAATTGCTTTTCATTTAAAACTTCGTAAAACACCGCATTTCCTCCTCAGACAGGTTAAAATATGCCTGCCAGAAACGAGCAGTTTTGCGGGTAAGATTGCGACTTTTTTTAACTGCTTCTTTTATCATAGTTTCATCATAATTTTCCTTTAACCAAAAAAGCGCCTGATGATCTCCGTAATTTAAAATCCGCTCGATGACAAATCGCTTATGTTTTTCCAAATCAATTTCATCTATATTTACATCCCAGAAATATATTTTAAAGCGCTCAGGTATTGTTTTTTTCATCTTATCACCCGATTACATTTTACCATAATTTTACTAAATAAGAAAATCAAAAACCTGCCGCGTTCAGGCAGGTTTTAACTTTCTTGAAATATACGGCCAGAAGAATTTGATTAAACTGCGGCCAACAGATATTGCTTACAAAACTACTGCGTGTTTTTAGGATTGCACAACCAAAGAATATTTTGCCTTTGGATGAAGCCAAAAAAATTCATCTGGAAGGTGAGTAAGCTACAATTTGCACATCTACTCGAATAAAAATGCTCATTTTTCATAAGTTTGTGTTAAGGACACCTTGTCGATAACTGCGAGGGTAGCTTAAAAAGGGGGTTAGAGAGCAGGATTGGAGATAAAAGCACCATTTAGCCCTAATCCTGCTCCTTTAGCAAGATTTAAATCCCCAACCCCCTGCGTCTTTCCTTAATAACTGCAACCAGTTTAGCAGCAGCCAGTTCCGGATTGGTTTCAACAATAAAATAACCGCCCAGCAAATCTTTCGCTTTTTCAGTTAAAAACTCAACAACTACAGAGGAACCCATAATTTGCGGTACAATTCCAATATGGGTTGGTATTCCTAAAGTTACTGCCCAGGTCCCAATGGCTACTGCCTTCTCCGACATAAACTCAGGAGCAGAAGCAACAAGAGGTAGTTTGTCTAAATCAACTCCTAATTTGTTAGCTATGGCCACTGCGACATTAACTGCCCTGCTATTATCAACACAAGAACCCATGTGCAATACTAAAGGTAGAGGTCCATTAAGCCCGGCTGCCTTTCCTAAGGCAGTTAATACTGCCTTTAAGGATTCACCGGCATAAGCCTCGGTTGCCTCCTGGGTCATTAGACCATTTTTCGCAAAAGCCCCGGCTCCACAACCGGTTGCCAGCATCAAGACGTTATTTTTAGCCAGCTCTTTAGCAATGGTTATAAAGCTATTGTCGTGAATTGCCTTAGGATTGTTACAACCGGCAAATAAGGCAATGCCCTGAATGTTGCCGTTAATAATATTGTCAATTAAGGGTTTTAACGGGTCATTAGCATTTAACTTGCTTAAAACCGCCATGATTGCCTCGGCACTGAACCCGGTAATGGCTGTTTGCTTGCAGTCAGGAATGTTAACTTTTCGTTTATCCCGTTTTTTAAAGGCCTCAATTGCCACTTCTACGATTTTCTTAGCGCTTTCTACGGCCGAGTCTTCCCGAAACTCGATGTGAGTTGCGCCGGTGATTTTATTTTCAGCCATAGTGGTAATTATTTCAGTATGGAAACACTCAGCCACGCTGGTAAGAGCAGGCATAATGCACTGCACATCTACGACCATAGCATCTAACGCACCGGTAATGATGGCCATTTCCTGAGACAGATAGTTCGTAGCTAAAGGAATCCCGCGCCGCATCATCACCTCATTACCGGTACAGCAAATACCCACTACGTTAATACCTTCTTTGGCCCCGGCTTTCTTTGCTTCTTCATTCATTTTTAAAGCGACATCACAAATAATTTCACTAAGTAAAGGGTTGTGACCGTGAACTGCGATGTTGACAGCATCTTCCTTCAGCACCCCAAGGTTGGCTTGAGTAATTACCGGTTTAGGGGTACCAAATATGACATCAGACAACTCGGTTGACAAACACATACCGGTATAATCAGCCAGTGCTCCCTTTATTCCGCCGAGCAAAAGGTTGACAGCATCGGCATCACAACCCACATGAGTCCGGCCCATAATCTCGGTGATAACTGCATCGATATTATGGGGCATAACCCCCAGTTCTGCTAATTTGTCCACCCGCTCAGCGGTCAAGGTTTCTTTGGCCCAGTTACAGGGTACGTTACGCTTTTGCCGTGAATAATCATCCAGGGAAGCTAAAGCCACTTCTTTAGCTACTTGTCTTATATCTTTGCCTGCCGGTGCCAGGTTTAATTTTTCCGCTATCTTTCTTAACTTTTGCTCGTCTTTAATCCGGTACGCAGGTGCATGTCCTTCGCCAACTTCTAATAAAGTCAAAGCTATGTGCCGGCCGTGTTCGGAATGAGCAGCAGCACCGGCAGCAATCATTCTAATCAAATTTCGCGCAACAATGGTATGGGCATCAGCCCCACAAACCCCTCTCTGGGGTCCATTGCCAAATGGATCGATACGACAAGGTCCCTTCCAACAAATGCGGCAGCAGACGCCCAGTTCTCCGAAACCACATTGAGGCTGCATTGCTTCATAACGGTCCCAAGCAGTTTCAATTCCCGCTTTTTTGGCTATAGGTAACAAATAATCGACCGCAGGATCTACGGAATTTTTCCAATTACTCATCAAATCACTCCCCGCATCTTTCCGAGTTAAGCTTTAATTACGGAATAAGCCCTAACAAGTTCTTTACCTCTTTCCTCAATAAGTTTCTTACGATAGCTTTCGTAATCCACCAGCATTATCGCCTTGGTGGGACAAGCTTCAACGCAGGCACAGGAAACTTCCTTGTTGTCCTGCTTTCTGCTGTAGCAAAGATCACATTTTCTGGCCTTACCATTTTTGGTTCTACGATTACCTTCATCCTTTTCCTCTTGTGCTATAATAATTGCTCCAAAAGGACAAACCATGGTACAAACTTTACAGCCAATACAATTACCCTCATTGATTCTAACAAACTTATCTTCCTGGTAAATTGCTCCGGTCGGACAGGCATGGGCACAAGGAGCATCCTCACATTGTCTACATTGAATAGGCATTACCATACCACCGACCTGAACCACCGAATTCCTTGGCTTTAATTTCAACCCCCTGGTTACAGCCGTAGTCAAGTCACAATTGGCATGGGCCAAAGCACAGGCTATCTCACAATTTTTACATCCCAAACACTTTCGAGGGTCGGCGTAAATAAAGTAATTCTCGTTAGCTGTTGCCATATGGTTCAACTCCTTTCATTAATGTATATTAATTTGAAATAGACAAAACTTTTTACGCAATAAAGCTAACAAGGAATCCCGCAAAATACAGGGCCCGCGGACTTTTTGAAAGATACTACATTTCTACTTCTAAATTTTCAATATAAAGTTCCCTACCGGCCACAATGTCCACAGCCCTGTTTTCACACTGCGGGCATTGAAAATTGAAATTGGAAATCCCAAACACATGGTTACACTCCCGACATTTTCCCATCAGTGGAACTCGCTCGATAACCAACTCCGCACCCTCGGCAACGGTATTTTGCGCATAAACTTTAAAACACGCAGTTAAGGTCATAGGTTCCACCACTGTCATCTCGCCAACCTTAAGCTTTACTTTTAAAATTTTTTTTATTTGATGCTCTTTTACTTTGGCATCGATAATCTGAAAAAGACTATCCACTATAGCCATTTCATGCATGGTACCGCATCCTTTTTTATATTATCTTTCGGTGCAGGAAATACAGGGATCAATACTATTAATAATGAGGGGAATGTCAGCCACTTTATTACCCGGCATCATAACCTTAAGCGCTTCCCAGTTCATATAAGTTGGTACCCGCCACTTAATGCGTTCCGGAATATCTGAACCGTTGGTGCGCAGATAATAAATCAATTCTCCCCGCGGAGCCTCGGACCTGGCTACCGCCTCTCCTGCGGGAATTTCCGGCAAATAGTCTATACACGTTGGACCGTCCGGAAGCTCTTTTAGACAATGTTGAACAATATTGATAGCTTCCTGAATTTCTCTCAACCTAACCAGGGCTCTTGCTTTAACATCACAACCAGTTTCTAACTGAACATTAACCTTGAGCTTGTCGTAAGCAGCATACGGGCTCTTTACCCGAACATCATTATTTATACCTGACCCCCGGGCTACAGGCCCAACCACCCCATAGCGGAGAGCTTCATCTTTAGGTAATATCCCTACTCCTTCAGTCCGAGCCCGAACAAATTTATTGTTCATATAAATACGGGTAATTTCTTCTAAAGGCTTCTTCAGGTTGTCTAACTGTCTCGCCAGATATTTAATCTTTTCCTCCGACAGGTCATATCTTACGCCGCCAATACAGTTAGCAGCCAGGTCCATTCGATTCCCGTAAATAGTCTCTTTTATATCCTGGACTATCTCCCGTAACTCCATAACATGCATGAATAATGAGTCAAAGCCAATGATATGAGCCATCATAGCAATATTAAACAAATGGGAAGCTATCCTTTTTATTTCATCTGCTATAACCCGTAAATATTCGGCCCTTTCCGGAATTTGAATACCGGCAATTTTCTCCAGGGCCATGCAGTAGGTAAAGGGATGGTTATTGGAGCACAAAGAACAAACCCTTTCAAGCAAAGTTAAATTTTGATATATATTACGTTTCATTGCCAGATACTCGATACCCCGGTGCACATGCCCTGCCGTTAACTCCAGACCTACAATAGTCTCTCCCTCTACCTCAACCCGGAAATACATCGGCTCTTCCAGGGCCACATGTAGCGGACCTACGGGGATTGTATAAGTGCTCATTTAACCTCTCCCTCCTGGGAAGTAGCCGCTAAGACCTTTTCCCACAAAGTTTTACTGGTAGCTCCCTGCATAGCAATTGATAAAGGGATAAAGTCATTCATTATTCCCTCATCAATAGTATCATCGAGGAATAATCTCTTTGGATTGGGATGGCCGACTACTTTAATACCATATAATTCTTGTAATTCGCGTTCCGTCCAATCGGCACTTTTTAAAATCGGGGTTATGGAATTAACTTTACCACTATCTCCGGGTACTTCAATGGTAACCGTACAGGTACAGCCATCCAGGTCAAAATGGTAAGCAATCTCATGGCTATCCCTTTGTTGGTCATCTTTCGTTTTATAAGCTGTGATAGTAATTACCCGACCTCCCAAACTTGCCACTATCAAAGCCACAGTGGTAATATGGCGGTGGTCGTGGAGCCTGCACCAACCAGTAACAACTCCTTTAGAATCTCTCTCCCAACGCAAAGAAAATTCTGCCCCCAACGCCCGGGTCAGTTTTTCTGTAAATTCCTCCTGAATATTCCGTACCATCTTCTTACCTCCCTTCCTCAGCGGAGAGCTCGTTTTTGGCGGCATTTAGGGCATAAATGCCTCAATATTTCAATTTCCTTGTTTACGTTCTCATAAGCTCGCTGCAATAATTCAGGAGAAATTGGTACCATAGGTGTACCACATCCGGCACAATTTACATATTTTATGAATCCTTTTTCCACATATCTGTATTTATCCTCTTGCCGGTGAGCGGTATGATAATCTTCCGTTAAACGAATTGCTTTGGTAGGGCAGTAATATTCGCAAAGGCCACAGAAGGTACAGGTATTATGCCACAGGATGAACTCAAGGCCACTTTTATCAGCCACTTCCCGGATTTGAATGGCTCCTCCGGCACACACATGCTCACACATCCTGCAGGCAATACAAGCCCCGGCATTATATTTGGCCTTTCCCCGCAGTCCCTTCGGAACAAAGGTTTCCCCAAAGGGATATGGGTCGGTTGTTGGACTCTTGAATAAATTACGCAGGGCGATTTTTAAAAACGAAGACATGGGTAACTCCCCTTTACAACCTGGTTTCCCAAATTTTGATAGCTTCGATAATCCCGTCAATAATCGCCTGGGGTCTGGGAGGACAGCCCGGTACATTGACATCTACCGGAATAAAGTTATCAATAGGGCCGGTAATGGCATAACTATCTCTAAATACCCCTCCAGATATGGGACATACTCCAATGGCTACCGTCACTTTTGGCTCAGGAATTTCCTCGTAAAGGCGCAAAACCTTTTCCTTAACCCGGGCAGTAAGAGGCCCAGTAATTAAAACTATATCCGCATGTTTTGGGCTACCACAATATTTACAACCCAAGCGTTCCACGTCATAACGAGGGATACAGGCTGTGGTTGCCAGCTCCACGTCACAGCCATTACAGGATCCCGCATTAATGCGGTATAACCAGGGTGATTTTTTCGCAATTTTTTGCAGAATCTTTTTCATCCGGACACCCCCCTACCCTTTTACTAACGTTAAAATCAAGCTGATTAATGCCAGTACTGTGGGATACTTGAGATAAAATTTAAAGGCCTGATCTATCCGTACTCTTCCCGTACTGGAGCGAATAATTGTAATAGAAATAAACAATAAGATTAAACATTTTAACAAAAACCACACCAGGTTAAGCAAAAGGTTTTCACTCAGAGGGGTTGGAAAAAAGAGCGCTATACCTAAACCCAGTACCACTACCATTTTTAGGGCGTTGGTTAGCTTAAATAAAGCCAGCCAACTCCCGGAATATTCCAGAATAGGGCCTTCAACAATTTCCGTTTCCGCCTCTGGAATATCAAAAGGAACAACTCCTATAGTACCGGGGATAAAAACCAGAAAAGCTAAAAGAGCCGGTAACATGGTGTAATCAAACAGTAAAGCTCCGTTTTCCACTTGGTACTGGACAATTTTACTTAAAGAAAAGGTGGCAATACCGCCGGTTGCTAATCCAACCTTTAAAGCAACGGTCACCAGGACTATCAGTAACGGCAACTCATAAGCCATCATCATGACCATTTCCCGCGAGGAACCTATAGCCCCAAAGGGTGAACTGGAGGCCGAACCTCCGACTATCAAGGCAATAGCCGGCAAGGACAACAAATAAAGTAAAACCAGCAAATCTCCCGCAAAGTTCAAACCTGGATAAACCCCCGCAACAGGGATCAGGGTTACTGCTACCAGCATCCCAGCAAACCCTAACAACGGCGCTAACCTGAAAGCCGGCAGGTGTGCCGTCTCGGGCACAACCACCTCCTTCAGGGTTAATTTGGCCAGGTCAATAAAGGGCTGGTAAAGAGGTGGCCCCACCCGTCTCTGGGCGCGGGCAACAATTTTGCGGTCAATTCCCATCAGAAGCAAACCAAGGACTAAAGCAAACAGGCCACCGGGAAAGAGCAGGAAATTAAAAATTAAATGACCGATATCCGTCACAATCACACCCCCTTACCCAAACCGGCAACCCGGTGTAAAAACTTAATCCATCCCTTAATTAACCCTTTGGGAGACTCATAGAGATTATGCGAATTAACATGTACCTCTTCGGGAGTTAAAGTAGTTACCCCGCAGGTATAGATTTTGGTATAGCGGATTTTCCCATTGCCCACAAAATAAATACTAAGGCCAACAATAAAGGCAATTACCATAAACACCGCAATAATTCCGGCATTCCAGGTACCAAGGCCGGAATCAATCCCGAAAAGGGTAACTGAAACCGGTGTCAGCCCCAACGACCTTTCGATGGCAGCAATAGTAGCAAGTGGTATCCCCGGGAAAATCCCAAATACCATACATAAAACAGCTAAAATCACCATAGGAATTTGCATTGTCCAGGGTGCTTCAGTTACGTTCTCCAATTCCTTAGGTATTTGTCCAAAAAAGGCAGAATGTAAAAATTTAAGGAACGAAGCCAGGGTCAAAACACTTGCTAACAAAGATAATAACGCTAAAAATACATATCCCTTCTCCATGGACGCTTCATAGATTAGCCATTTAGATGTAAAACCATTAAAAGGCGGAATACCGGCAATAGAGAATGTCCCAATCGCAAAGACACTGAGAGTTACCGGCATTTTTCGGCCTATTCCTCCTAACCTGTCCAGATCCCCTATACCGGTTTTCACCATAATGGCACCGGCAACCAAGAAAAGCAGGTTCTTAAACAGCATATGGTTAACTAAATGCAATAATCCTCCGGCCAGACCTAAAGAAGAGCCCAGGCTTATTCCCAAGATGATATAACCCATCTGACTTACCGTATGATAAATAAGCAGGCGTTTCATACCACTTTGCAGCAAAGCCAATGCCGCAGCCATTAAAATCGTTAAGCCGCTCACCCAGGCAAGGATGTACATGAGGCTTGGCATATCTCCAAGCTGGCCCAGCTTGCTTAAAAGAGCAACGCCTCCAAATACATAAAATAACTTAACCATCCCAAAAGGCGCACTTTTTAAAAGCACCGAAGAAATATAACCGCTCACCGGTGTTGGGGCGGTAGGAGGATGCATCTGATAATCGATGCGGAAAGGTAACATCGCAGCTTTCATGGCAAAACCAATCAACATTAAGATTAAGCCAAGAGCCACCAGACCTGTGGGCAGGGCACTTAACCGCCCGGCCAGCTCACTCATTTCAAAGGTGCCGGCGTTAACTGTTAATACAAGTAGTCCCAGAAGCAGCAAATTGGCTCCAACGTAATTAAAGATGAAGTACTTGAACCCTTCCCGCAATGCCTCGCTGGTTTCCTCATGAATAATCACAAAGTACAATGTCCAGCTGCTCATGATTTCCCAGAAAGCGAAGAAATTGAAGAGATCCTTACTTACCGCTACACCCAAAAGGCCGCCAATCATTAAGGTAAAGAACAGGTAAAAGCGATTTTGGGCATGTTCATGTTCCATATATCCCAGGGAATAAAGTAAATTTAAAACACCAATAAAGGCGATGAGGAAAGCAAAACTCCGGGAAAATATGTCCAGGCCAGTGGATGCCGCAAAAACTGTGGCAAGCGTTGCTACCATAGTTGCAACTGCTAACCAACCGCTAACTTTAACCGAACGTCTTCCGAAAAAGTAAGCAAAGAGAGCCCCCACCATCGGAATTAGCGTAACTATTGGCCAGGAGATGGTAATTTTAGGAATAGCCGTTACGGCCATATGTCCGTTAGCCGCAATTAAATCGGCAACCGGCTTAATTAAAGCCAGACCCGCTTGCGGATATACGCCATTAAAAATGGACAAACCCGTTAAAATCACAATTGGTATCAACATGGTAATCGGGGCTTCCTGCCGGGCCGGCCCCTCATACTTTTCAAAGAAAATAATTCTAACCACTTTCAGGTAATAAAAACCACCAAGGATACTGCCTAAAAGGATTAAACCTGCCAGTGCCAGATGACCGGATTGGACCAGAGCGTACAGCATTAAAAATTTACTGATAAACCCGTTGAAGGGCGGCAAACCCATTATGGCTAAGATCCCGATACTAAAACATAAAGACGTTACCGGCATTACTCGGCCGATACCTTTAAGCTTATTAATCTCCTGACTTTTTACGCGCAAGATTAAAGCACCAACAGCCAGGAATAACAGATTTTTCATAATAGCATGATTTAAGATATGGTAAAGGGCACCGATAAAACTCAAATAAGTCCCTACTCCCAGAGTAATTACTATCTCCCCTACCTGGGCCATCGTTGAATAGGCCAGCATTTTCTTCACATCGGTCTGTAGCAGGGCCATAATTTCGCCGTACAAAAGGGTAAACGCTCCAAGCAGGGAGATTATAAACCCAATTGTGGAAAATTGACCGGTAGTACCTACTTTAGTCAGTAAACTTACCCCAAAAACCACAAAAAGGATGCGGACAAGTCCGTAAATACCGGTTTTGGTCAAAATCCCTGACATTGGGGCTGAAATAGACGAAGGCGCCACCGGGTGAGCATCCGGCAACCAGCTATGCAGCGGCACCAAGCCTGCTTTGACCCCAAAGCCAATAATAAACATTCCTAAAACCACTAACATAAGACCGGGAGATAAAACCTGTAAATTTGCAGAAATTGTCGTCAGATCTAAAGATCCAAGTTTTACATGCAACGTTAAAATTGCCAAAAGCATAATATAAGCTCCGGAGGTACACATAATAAAATATTTAAAACCGGCACGCAGAGCTTTTTGAGTTTGCTCTTGAATAACCAAAAAGTAAGAAGTCCAGGTCATTAATTCCCAGAAGACATAAAAATTCCCCAGCTCCTTGCTGGTGGTTAAACCGAGCAAAGTACCCAACATTAACAGTAAAAAGAAGAAGTAACGGTTTGCATACGGTTTAGCTTTAAAATAACCCACCGAGTAAAGGGTAACCAAGAAACCGATAAAAGCCATAAGCAAAGCGAAAAATTTAGATAAACTATCAAAGTTACCGGCAAGCCAGGTCAAATAAACCGTTGTGCCGGTAATACCAACCGCCAGGATATTACGTAAGGCCTGGGAAAAACAGCCTGCAAGATAGACGATAAATCCACCCACATAGGGAACGAGAACTAAGGAAGACCAGGGAGATTCAAAGACAGGCAATTGGTCCGGGCCTGTACCCCCTAACAATACGGCAGCAGCACGTTCAGCACCGTGAATGAAAGGTTCCGGAATTAAGCCCATTAAAGCGGTAAGAACGCCCAAAACCAGTAAAACTGCCATTAAACCCGGAGAAGTTTCCCTGACTTCTTCGGCACCGGGTCCTTCCTGGACCGGATCTTCAAAGCACAGTATTTGAAAGACCTGAAGGAAATACACTGCCTCAATGATACTACCAAAGGTAGCTATTGCCGCTGACAACCAATGCCCACTCTCAATAGCAGCATAAATAATTAAAAATTTACTAATAGAACCTTTAAAGGGAGATAAACCCATCACAGAAAACAATCCAAAACCAAACAAGGTTGTCGTAACCGGCATTTTTCTACCTATACCTTGAAGCTTTTCCACGCTTGCAGAATGACCCCGAAAAATAAATGCCGCTGCAGCTAAAAAGACTAATCCTCTCATTACAATTTGATATTCCAAATGCAAGAGAGCTCCCGAAGTCCCCACATAGGTACCCGTGCCCAATCCCAAAAGTACGAAACCTATTTCCGCAATGCTTGAAATAATTAGAAATTGAATTAAGTTTTTCCACCGCAGTAGGGCAACCAGTTCCCCAACCAAAAGAAGCATTACCCCAAACAAGGCCTGCAGCGAGAGGCCATTAATTAAAAAACCTAAATCCACATTTCTTTCCTCCTCCCTGCATTGTGATTGTGCATTTTTTCACAAGAAAGGAACCCTTTCTTTTCCTAATCTTCAATCGCCCTATTTACAAAAAGATAAAAAACTTTCTCCTAAAAATTTTTACCGCTGGCTTGCACTTTTTAACTAACAATTCTGCCTTTTCACTTCTTCCAATAAGCGCTCTTTAATACTATGACCTATGGCAACGATTTCGGGAGCTTGTTCAAATACGCTTACCCCTGATAAATCCGCTAAAATTAATGTCGGATCGTAAGGAATGAAACCTAAAATCGGTAAAAAGTTCAGTTCTTTTCGAATTATTTCCTCATCTCCTGGGCGCACCTTGTTAGCCACTGCAAAAATCTTAGTAACCCCTAAATCTCTGGCCAATGTTACTACCGCTCTTGCTGTCTGAAAACTCCGCTTACCCGGTTCAACTACAACTATGAAAGCGTCTACCCCTTCAGCCGTACCGCGCCCTAAATGCTCCAAACCCGCTTCCATATCAACAATCACGGTTTCGTCCGCCTTTAAAACCAGGTGACGGAGAAGATGCTTAAGTAAAACACTTTCCGGACAGGCACATCCCGAACCACCTCTGACTACTTTACCCATTTGCATCAACCGGATGCCGGCGTGCTCTACCACATATTTTTCTGGAATATCATCAACCCGCGGATTCAGGATAAAGTACTGACCTGATGTTCCCGGTTCAGCACCGGTCCGCTCTTTGATAAGCTCTTTATCCTCGGAAATAGCCGTCAATTTTTCTAAGACCTCCGTCGGAAATCCTAAAGCTGTGCCCAAGTTGGCATCAGGGTCGGCATCCACAGCCAGTACTCTTTTCCCCTCACGGGCAAAAATATGACTGAGCAATGCAGACAGTGTTGTTTTTCCTACACCACCCTTACCGGAAACAGCAATTTTCAGTCCCTTTTCAGACACCTGCATCCACTCCCTGACATTTAAGTAATATCCTTAATGAACAGCTTTTGAAACGTTCTAAAATTTACGCTAATTTTACTATAGCGAAGAGTTAAAAAAAAAACTGTCGTTTATCCGACAGTTTTAGAAAAAATCAGCCATTCATTTTTAGTCTCGCTTCCTAACTAAACGCCTGAGGAAAACTCCTTTAATTTTTGTAAATCTTTAAGCAATAGCGTTCGCTGATTCACTCTTTCTAAAATCCCCATTTTTTTGAAATCATTGAGAAGAACCGAAACCGTTTGACGGGTAGTCCCTAACATCAAAGCAATTTCTTCTGTATTTAAACCAAGCTCTAATTTTATTCCCTGCGGTACCTTTAACCCTGTATCCATTGCCGCTTGAACTAAAAATTCTGCAAGTCTCAAGCGAGCATCTTTAAAAACCAAGCCATTAATTATGGTAAGGGAGTTTTTAAGTAAATCCCCCAATACTTTAACCATATTTAAACTAAATGCCGGGAACTCGACAACAATATTTTGGAAGTTACGGATATCGGTATACAATATAGTTGTATCTTCCATTGCCTGGATAAAAGCCCTGGTATGGGTGCAGAAAATATCACCTGCTTCCAAAATGGCTAAGGTAAATTCCTTATCCTCATAGGCAAGATAAACCCTTACCCTCCCGGACTTAACTAAAAACACCAGGTTTCTCTCGGTATTCGGTGTATAGAGAATTGCCTTTTTTGAATACCGCTGTTCCCGAAACTCTTTTAAGACCCCAGAGTATTCCTCCGAATTCAGGACCTCCAACAAGTTAGTGTCGGTTAATCTCATTTGGGTGGCCATAGTCCAGCCCCCTTAGCTTTTGTTGCTAATATTTACTGGTGGCTTCTACGGACATTATACCAGATTCAATTTGCCTTACAAAGCATAGCAATTATATGTAATGCTATGTAAACTTAAAATTTCGAAAAGTAAAACTCAGTGCAAATAAGCGGAAAAGCCATAAGAGACCTCACCCTCCTTCAACGCAAAGTACTGCCTGGTGAGGTCTCTTTTTCTTCTTCTCTTTCCCTTTTTCCTGCTTCCACCTACTTAAATTCTACACAGCCATGCCGCGTTCAGGCAGGTTTAGCTTTCTTTTGTAATTTTTTCAGCTAAAAGCTCTAACGGATGATACACCGGCAGGCCACTTACATTGTTAAGCTGCACTCCGCACATTCCGCACTCGGTAACAAGAGCCTCGGGTGCCTGGCGGTCTATAGCCTTTTTTAGATTTTGGCCAATAGCCTCGGTTACCGGCTCTTTTTCTGCCTTTAAGCCGTAACTTCCCGAAAGGCCGCAACACCCGGCATCCAACGGCACTACTTTATTTTCCGTCACTTCGTTTAAAAGTTCCAAACCCGGAGTTCCTATTCCCGATGCTTTTAAATGGCACGGTTCATGATAAGCATACTTGCCCTCTATCGGCTCACCCTCCAGGAAATAGTTAATTTCTTGAAGTCCCCTTAAAAACTCGCCGGCCTCATAGAAATACGGCACAAACTCCCTGGCTTCTTCGATTCCAAGTAACCCTCCGTACTCTTCTTTAAAAGTTAAAAGGCAGCTTGGACAGGAAAACAATACGGGAATCCCATCCTTTACATATTTTTTAAGCTGGCTTAAATTAAAATAAGCAAATTCTTGAGCAGTATCAAGTCTACCATTTCCTATCGCCGGCTGACCGCAACATTTAAACTCCGGAACGATAACCTCGTAATTCAAGCGGTTTAAAATTTTCACCAGAGCTTCCCCAACTTCCGGTTTATTATACTCGGTAAAACAGCCTGGAAAATATACAACCTTGTTTTTCGGTTTATTTACTTTTTGCCGGTAATGACCAAACCAGCGGGAAAAACTCTTGTGAGCGTATGCCGGAAAAGAAATATTTGCGGATATTCCAAAAAGGGTTTTGCCTATTAGGCGAAAGATTTTAATCTTCGTAATGAAGTTCACCAAACCGGCAAAATTTACCGCAATCCTTCCAAGCAAACGGGGATTGGCAAAAAGTTTTTCCCTTAATCTAAGTCCTTTTTTCTTTAATTTTTCCGCCCGGGTAAGCTGGTTTAACGACGCCACCGGAACTCCCGAGGGACAGGCAATTTCACAGTTTTTGCAGTTAGAACAGTACTCTATTCCTTCGGGGTAATCTACTTTCGTTTCAGCGTTTAAAGAAAGTCTGAGCCAATCGGGGCCAACCGCTTTGGGTCCGGGAAAATCAGGATTTACCTTGGCTACAGGACAGTTAGCGGTACAGGTGGAACATTTGGCACAATGATTTAGAGTTTCCAGAGAAATATCTTTAAGCATTTCTCCTCACCTCCCTATCTCCCAAAGCTAAAAGCCCCGCTTTATAGCCGGAAGCTAAAGCCAACCCCAGCCCGGAATTATTTTTTAAATAATTCGAGTTTGCTAAAATACTTCCCGCCGCATAAAGATTTTCTAATTCCTTAATTGGCCGCAAATACTCATCGGTATATATACCAGAAGCTAAAAAGTTAAAGTCTTCGGCAAAGTTCCGGGGAAGATAAACTTTAGACTGAAAGATGGGCTCACAAATTTCCTCTTTATTAGCCCACAAACCTTTACCCCAGAAAGACCCGGTCGCTAACACAAAAGCTTTACCAGAAATCTCCCGTACCCGTCCGCCAGATTCTTTAATTTTAATTGAAGTTACTTGCCTTAAATCTTTTTTATATCCTATTACCTCAGCATTAAAGAGAAAATTTACCCCCATTTCTTTTAAGGTGCTAACCAATGCTTTATTGAGCCTTTGACCGGGAAAAGACGGTAGTCCCCCGGAAAGCTCCACTACCCTTACTCCCAGTACATCCTCCATCTCTTTAAAAAGCCTATCTTCCGGTAAATCTCCCAAAACTGCCGGAAAGACCATTAAAGTTTTCGGCCCGGCATAAGGTTTTAAAAAAGCTATAAGCTTTTCCTTCAGGTTCCCTCTGGCTAAGGCCTGGGCAAGCCAGGTAGTATTAACGGTTATGGTGCCGGTTTCAAAGTAAACTTCCTCGGTTTCTTTTAAACCGGGAAATATTCCGCTTTTTTTAGCGTAATAAAGAAACATTTTAGGAGAAAAATCGAAATAACCCTTGAAGCCAACCGCTATAATTCGCTCATAACTTTCAGGATTTTCCAGAAACATGCTTTCCGGAACAAGGCAGGAGTTCTTTACCGTTCCAAGGGTCGTTAAAATTCTGGTCTGCTCAGAAGGTGAACCTACATAATTTAATCCACACCTTTTGACTAAGCCCTTAAAAAAGCTAAAGCTCTCCTCTACCACATCTTGTACTTTAAAATAAGGACTGCCTTCTTCTCTTTCTAAAAGCTCGGGATTAAAATCGATACAGCCGGAAGACAAGCTTAAAACCCCCTGACCTTTAGCCACAACCAAAACCTTTTTTTGCTTTCTGGCTCCCGCTCCGGCTGCCATTAAACCGCTCATTCCAGCCCCGATTACAACTAAGTCATACATCGTCCGTACCTCCAAAGAGACTAAAATTACACCCGTATAGACCGGCTAAAAGCTCTGCTTCCCGCAGCTGTTCACCCCAGAGAAGAGGCTTTTGTCCAGCATAGCGGTTTTTAAGAAAATCTTTAAGCTGTTCCAATGGCTCCTGAGGCTTTTCCAGTAACTCCGTAAAAGCAACCCCTAACCCACGGTAGGCACAGTTTAAACCCTGACAGGTGCCCATCCCCAGACGGGTTTTCCGCCGTAAGTCTTCTAAATTATGCGTATCTTTCCACCTGGCCACTTCTTTAACTTCCGCCACCGTTACTCCTTCACATTCGCAAAGCACCTGCTTTTCTTCAGTAACACCCTTTAACCTTTCTTCAATTTTCGGTGCTCGTACGGTATAACGCCGGGCAATTCTATTCTTCTCTTCCACCGCAAGAGCTGGAGTCAATGGAATTTCTGAAGTCTTACTCTTCCTATCAATCCCTAAAAGCTTTCCTATATAGTCACCGGTTTTTTCGGCCATTAGCCGATAGGTGGTAAGTTTGCCCCCTACGAGACTAATAAGCCCTTTTAAACCTTCATTCCTTTCATGGTCAATGATGACAAAATCCCGGGAAATGCTCCGGCTGTCCTGGCTATTGCTTTCTTCTCCTAAATATAACGGCCGAATCCCCGCAAAAGCTCGCAACATCCTTAGTTCTAAAACATCAGGAATTAGCTCCTTCCCAATATCTAAAAGCTTTGTTATCTCTTCGGAAGTCGGTCTTAACATTTCCGGGTTATCCACGTTAACCGAAGTTGTACCCAAAATAGTTATTGTATGGTGTGGTACCCAGATATCTCCGTCACTGGGTGGCCGCAAGCGGTTAACTACTTCTTGAAAAATCCGCTGGTTAAAAGCAATTAGGGTACCTTTATTTTGTAAAAGATTCACTTTTACCCCGGCAAGCTTGGCTACCTCCGCCGCCCAGGCACCGGCAGCATTTACCGCTACTTCGAATTCTACAAAAACTTCCTCGCCGGTAAGGGACGACCGAAGTTTAGCTGCAGTTAACCGCCCTTGTTGCTTTTCAAAACCCACCAACTGGTGATAGGTTAAATATCTGCCGCCATACTCTTCTGCCTGCCAGACATTTGCCCAGCACAGACGAAAGCCGTCAACAGTACCATCGGGAACTTCAAAAACTCTCCTTACTTCTTTTGTTAAAAAGGGATATTTTCTTTTTATAAGTTCTGGATCCCTTTCCCGGATTTCTATGCCCGCCGTTCGACACCCATCAAGCCATTTTTCGGTGTAAGCAGGGTCATCGGAATTTAATTCGATAAAGTATCCTCCGGTTTCTTCAACACAAGTAGGAGCAATTTTCTTTAAAATTAAATTTTCTTCGATACACTCCCGGGCCGCATTTGGGTCTTTGACGGCATACCGGGCTCCGCTGTGCAGAAGTCCGTGAAAACGCGAACTTGCCCCGTGAGCAATATCTTTTTGTTCCACTAACAAAACATCTAAACCCCTTAAAGCTAAGTCCCTTAAAAGTCCAGTGCCGGTAGTACCTCCACCGATGATTAAAACCGTTGTTTTTAGTTTCTGCATCCATATCCCCACCTGTAATCTATTTAAAGCTTTTTTAATTAGGGACAGGTCCTGCGGCCTAAAATAACCGCCGGCAGGAGCCGGCCCTACAGGAACTGTGGTCAGTAGTCAGTAGAAGTGATAAGTCGTAAGTGGTAGGTAAAAGAATTAATACAGACCACCCACCACTAACTACTGACCACTATTAAAAAAGCCGTAAAGCCATCCCGAGGGATGGCAATACGGCGCTCAATGTCTCCAGCCAGGTTATTTTATTTTACTCCTCTACTTCCCATTCCCGTGCACGGGTTACTGCCCGCTGCCAGCCTTTGTAGAGTTTTTCCCTGGTTTGTTCATCCATAGTCGGTTCAAAACGGCGGCTTACTTTATATTTTGCCACTAACTCCTGTTTATCAGCCCAGAAACCAACGGCCAAACCTGCTAAATAAGCAGCACCCATGGCAGTAGTTTCAATGTTTACCGGTCGTTCTACCGGAACACCCAGGATATCGGCCTGGAACTGCATTAAAAGGTTGTTGGCAACAGCCCCACCATCTACTTTGAGAGCCTGAAGTTTAATGCCCGAGTCAGCTTCCATTGCTGATAAAACATCCCGGGTTTGATAGGCCATTGATTCTAATGCAGCTCTCACAAGGTGGTATTTGTTAGTACCCCGGGTTAAGCCTACAATCGTACCCCGCGCCCGCATATCCCAGTAGGGAGCACCAAGTCCGGCAAAGGCAGGAACGATGTATACCCCACCGGTATCGGGCACTTTAGAAGCAAAATATTCCGAATCGGCTGCGCTTTCAATAAGTTTTAGCCCATCTCTTAACCACTGGATAACTGCACCGGCAATAAAAATACTTCCTTCCAGGGCATATTCTACCTTACCGTCAATCCCCCAGGCAATGGTGGTTAAGAGACCGTTTTTCGATTCATAAACTTTGTCACCGGTGTTCATCAGCATAAAGCAACCGGTACCATAGGTATTTTTAGCCATTCCCGGTTCAAAGCAGGTTTGACCAAATAAGGCCGCCTGCTGGTCTCCGGCAATACCGGAAATCGGAATAGCATGACCAAAGAAAACGTTAGGATCGGTTTCTCCGTAAACGTAACTTGAAGGCTTTACTTCCGGAAGCATGGAGGCCGGAATCCCAAGCTCCGCTAAAAGCTCTTCGTCCCATTTAAGCTCCCGGATATTGTAAATCATCGTCCGGGAAGCATTGGAGTAGTCGGTAACATGGACTTTTCCGCCGGTTAATTTCCAGACAAGCCAGGTATCAATGGTGCCAAATAACAGTTCGCCTCTTTCAGCTTTTTCCCGGGCACCTTCGACATTATCTAAAATCCACTTAATCTTTGTACCCGAGAAATATGCATCAATAACCAGACCGGTCTTATAACGAACCTTTTCTTCTAAACCTTTTGCTTTTAACTCATCGCAAATCCCTGCAGTTCTCCGGCACTGCCAAACAATCGCATTATATACAGGCTTTCCGGTATTTCTATCCCAAACTACCGTGGTTTCCCGCTGGTTGGTAATACCAATAGCCGCAATTTCTTCAGGGTTTACGTTGTAACGGGCCATTAACTCGGCAATAACCCCGTACTGAGTGCTCCAGATTTCTTCCGGATCATGTTCCACCCAGCCCGGCTTGGGATAATGCTGGGTAAACTCTTTTTGGGCTACGCCCACGATATTGCTGTCCCGGTCAAATAAGATTGCCCGGCAGCTGGTGGTTCCCTGGTCTAACGCCAAAACATATTTTTTCGTCACAAAATTCCCTCCCGGTTTGTATTATACTTGATTAAAATACCATTTGATATAAAATAGCACCAATTAAACCGCCAATGATTGGACCAATAACCGGTACCCAGGAGTAAGCCCAGTCGGAACTTCCTTTACCAGGAATAGGTAAGATTGCGTGAGCAATTCTGGGGCCTAAATCCCGCGCAGGGTTTATTGCATAGCCTGTAGGTCCACCAAGGGATAAACCTAATGCCCATACCAAAATACCTACCAAAAGGGGAGCTAAACCAGATGCAGCAGGTTCTTTATTTACGCCTAAAGCAAGTACCCCGAAAACTAAAGCAGTCGTTCCAATAATCTCTGTTAGAAGGTTTGCAGCATAATTTCTAATAGCAGGGCCCGTACTAAATACCCCTAATTTTGCTCCTGGATCATCGGTTTCCGCCCAGTGGGGAAGGTATGCTAACCACACAAGGACAGCACCAATAAATGCGCCCAATATTTGAGCGACAATGTACATCGGAACTTTAGCCCAGGGAAACTGGCCAAGATAAGCTAAAGCAATGGTTACCGCCGGATTTAAATGGGCACCGCTTAACTTTCCAGTAGCATAAACCGCAACAGCCACCCCAAAGGCCCAGCCAGCAGTTATAACAATCCAGCCGGAATTTTGACCTTTCGACTTGTTTAAAACAACGTTTGCAACAACGCCGCCACCAAATAAGATGATAATTGCAGTACCAATCAATTCACCAATAAATGCTGTCATGTTTTTCCTTCCCTCCTGAAATTTTTGCTTAAAAGTATTTTAAAAAACTGTGTTAGTAGCCCCCTCTTCTCTCTTATCCCCTCCCCCTTCCTTTAATAAATAGAAAAGCCCTCCCTGGATACAGTAAGCCTGTACCCAATTGGAGGGCTCTCCATTTCTCCAGCCCGCATACAGTATCCATTAACATTGGCAAAACAAAAAGAGCCTTTAAGTAAAAGGTACCTCCCTTTACTTAAAAGGCTCTCCTGTTCTCCCGCCACAAATCTTCATCTGCTATTAAGTGTAGTCTAAGGAGAGTAATTTGTCAATATATTTTTACAATTCTAAAAATGTTCTTTTTTTCACAATTATAAAACATTATTTAAAAACCAGAGGGCAGTCTTATTGGTACTAATTGCAGAAAATCCTTTAGAAAGAGCTTCCTTTAAGTCATCCTCCCCTTGAATTAGCCCTCCGCCAATCACCGGAAGGCGGCAAGTTTCTTTAATTTCCCTGACGATTTTTGCAGGAACGGTAGCCGGTAGGATTTCCACTCCATGAGGTTTTGATTCAGCAAGCTGCTTCAAACCGCTTCTGACCGCTTCCGAATCAATGATAAAAAGCCTTTGAATGGCAACTATTCCTTCTTTTTTAGCCTGCCGGGCAATCGAAGTTTTCGTAGTAATTATCCCTTCCACCCCGGCTTTGACCAAATACTTGACCGCTGCTTCATCTTTTCCCAATCCTTCAATTAAATCAAAGTGGACAATCAACTTTTTCCCAGATGCTCTGGCATGTTTTAAATAATCGCCCAGGGAGTTAATATCCCCAAACAGTAAAAACATTATTTTTACCGAAGGAATATTTAAAACTTCACGAAAATCTTCAGGATTTCTTAAGGCGGGGATTACCTTTTGCTGGTTTATTAAGTCTATTAGCACTTTTAATTTTACCTCCCTTAAGAATCATTCTACCATATAAAAGTTTACTACTTTTCGCAGAAAAAACCAAAGTTTTTTTTAACCTTTGCAACTTCACCTGCCAAAAATTCATCTTTTATTTAAGGGTGAGAAAAAATGCGAAAAAAAGTTATCTTTTTTGCCGTAAATTTTCTTACCTTATGGCTTATATATAACATTATTTTAAATAAAGATTTCAGCTATGCGATTTTAAAGGTCAAACCCCAGGAAAAAATTTTAATTGTGGCTCCACATCCCGACGACGAACTTTTAGCCGCTGGAGGATTACTTACCCAAGCAAAAGAAAAAAGAGCCAAAATAGCGGTTGTTTACCTGACGGCCGGAGATGGTTTTACGCAAGCGGTAGAAGTAAATTATAAAGTGCTTAAGCCTAAAACCGTTGATTATATTAATTTTGGCCGTTTACGCATAAACGAATCTTTTGAGGTAAAAAAATATTTAAACATTGACCGGATTTACCACCTAACCTATCCCGATGGTTACCTAAAAACCGTCTTATTTCAATATTATGATACGCCTTTTACCTCTCCCGACACCGGTTTTAATGCCCAGAGCTATCCAGAAAGCTATAAACCCGGGCAGCCTTTTACCGGAAAAAATTTAATTGAAAACTTAGAAGAAATCGTTAAAAAAGAACAGCCGGATATAGTTGTTTTCCCCTCGGTTTTAGACAACCATCCGGACCACAGCTTCGGGGGGTTTGCCACCAGTGTTGCGTTAAGGAAAATAGGTTATCAGGGAAAAACTTATACTTACCTGGTTCACAGCTACTTTTGGCCCAATTACGGGAAGCAATTTAAGCTCCCCCGGGTTCTAACGGAAAACAAACTAAAGTTCACCGTTATTTCTTTAAATGATTTTGAACATGCTAAAAAAGCCCAAGCCCTGGCTTTATATCGGTCCCAGCGCAAAGTAATTGGAGCTTTTATGCAGCTTTTTGCCAAAGAAGACGAAGTTTTTCTTCCCGAAAGCAGTACAGCTAATACTGGCTGGCAGCATGGCTCGAATATTTTACATGTTCAGGTATTTGCAGATAAAGTGTTCCTATCCTTTGCTAAAAACCAGCAGGATAAGCTTGTGATATCCGGATATAATCTTCAAACCGGGAAAACCTTCAGGATTGTAAAAAATGTCAATGCCACTGAGCAAAACTTCACTTTTCCTTTAGAGGGTCATGGTATATTTATCATAGAAAGTTTTAAAGGGAAAAAAATAAGCAATAAAACCTTACCTTTTAACTATTAAAAAATTATTAACTGCAACTTTAGTTAAAAAAATCTCCTCTATATTTTTAGAGAAATGAGTTGAGTGTAGATGGATGTTAAGTTAATCCCGATAATAGTTAAAGCAAAAAATGGTGATGACCGGGCTTTTGAAATCTTAGTCCACATCTATTACCAAAAAGTTTTAAATTTTTTCAAGGGAAAACTCCAGGACGAAGATATTGCCCTGGACTTAACCCAGGAAGTTTTTGTTAAGGTATTATTAAACATCAAAAAGTTAAAGATGGCAGAAAACTTTGAAACCTGGCTTTTTACCATTGCCCGCAATGAACTAAATCACTATTTGCGAAAAAAACAAAAAGACAAACATATTTTTCAAAAAATCCTTGATAAGCCTCCTGGCGAAGTAAGCTTCAGTCTTGAAAAGTCCGAGGTAGAAGAATTACTAAAAGAACTTCCGGAAAAATACCAAACAGCTCTTAAATTATTTTATTTCGAAGCGAAAAGCATCAAAGAAATAAGTTTAATCACTAAAAACCCGGAAAACACGGTAAAATCCTGGCTGTACCGGGGACGGGAAATTTTAAAGTCATTATTACTGGGGGGAAATAAAAATGATTGACCCGAATATCGCCCAAAAAATTATTGAATACGCTTACCAACAAAGGCGTTTAATAATCTACCGTAAATTAAAGTTCTGGCTGTCTTTTTATTTTATGCTTTTAAGTTTTCTTGTTTTAGAAACTGCCGCCTTCATCCTTCATTTCTTCAAAAGTCGCCTGCACCTTATCTTTTATGCAGCTATAAGAGACGGCGTTTTATTTGGAGAAAAGGTTGTTTACTATTTTGAAGCTTTAATGGAACGTTTTCCTTTTGAAATTTTCTTCTTAATTCTGTTAACTTTTCTCTTTATCTCCTTTTCCAGTAAACGCTTCAAGCTTTTTGAAAGCCAGTTAAATTTAGTTCTAATTCAGAAGGAGTTGTAAAAATGAAAAAGTTTTTGAAATTAATCTTTTTGCTGTTACTGGTTTTTGCCCTTCTTGGTAGCTTTTATAAGTACTACTACGCTAAAACCAATGACACCGTTAGCTTGGTAGGAACTGTAAGATCAGTTGCTAATGACCACATAACTTTGCAAGAAAAGCACATCCTTAAAAAAATTGAAATCACCCAAAATACCAAAATTTATTTTAATAAGTCTTTAGTCCCCAAAGCTCGGCTTAAACCCAAACAAAGATTGGTAGTATTGGGCAAAAGGGAATTTGATGGAGACATTGAGGCACTAATTATCCATTTGATGGATAATTAGATATTAAATCACAAAAAGAAGGAGGTGGTAAAATGAAAAGGTTTTTGTCTGTTTTAATTGTTCTCGGCATGTTGTTAACCAGTCCTTTAGCCGTACTGGCTAACACAGCAAAAAAAGCAGCAACCAACACCGTTAAAACCGCTAAAGTACAAATTGTTAAAACCAATAAAACAAAAAATGTAGCAAAAAAACAAGCAAGCCAAACTAAAAAAACAAAAGCCACAAAAGTTACAAAGACTAACAAAAAAACTGCTCCAAAATCAAAAAAATAAAGAAGGCTAAGGAAATAACTCCCTAGCCTCCCTCAACCACAGGAAGGGGGTAAAACCCCTTCCTTTAAGTTAATATTATAGCAAATTAATATTGTTAAAGGAAAGATTTGTATGGTAAACAGGTACAGAAAACTTGTTACGATTATTCTACTTCTCTTAAGTTTATTCTCGATACCTCACTTTCGGATCCTTGGCAACATGAAAACAGTAACAAAGCCCGCACCACCTAAAAAATATTGTGCCCTGACCTTTGATGACGGTCCTGATCCGCGCTTTACACCGCAGGTCTTAAAAATATTAAGAAAAGAAAAGATTCCAGCAACCTTTTTTGTTGTCGGCCAAAACGCTGCCAAATACCCGGATTTAATAAAAGAAATTTATTTTCAGGGCAATGAAATTGAAAACCACACTTATACCCATCCGGTTCTTAATTATTTTACGGACAATACCAATTTAGATTTAGAAATCAAAAAAACCGATGCAGTGGTATATGCAAAAACTCACTATACTCCTGCATTTTTTCGCCCACCCCGCGGGCGTCGCCCGGTTTACCTTTATAAAATTTTAGCTCGAAATAAGAAAACCCTGGTAATGTGGGATATTTGCGTCGAAAGTGTAATAGATAAAAAGAAAACAAATTTTTTAGTACCTAAAAATAAAGTAATAATTTTAGCCCATGACGGCCGCCTTGACCGCAGTAAAACTATTAAAGCGCTGCCGCAGGTGATTAAACAATATAAAGATGCAGGGTATCAGTTTGTAACCATAAACCAGCTTCACAGTTTAGGAGTGAAATAATGGACTATACAATTTTCCAGGCAATCAATAATCTTGCCGGTCATAGTATCGTATTAGATAAACTTATGATTTACATTTCCAAATACGGCATATTTTTTTACGGATTAATCCTTTTAGGAATCTTTTTAACCGGTTCAAAAAAAGCAAAAATCGAGGTATTTAAGATTGGCTTCACCGGGTTAATTGCCTTAGGTATCGCTGGTATTACCGGCAAAATCTATTATCGCCCCCGTCCTTTTATTAGCCATAAAGTTCATTTATTGTATGCCCACCAGCCGGACAGCTCCTTCCCGTCCAACCATGTAACGGGAGGTTTCACTTTAGCCCTTGGCATTTACACCCTTTCCCCTTCTTTAGGATTGCTGGCAATTGTTTATTCGCTTTTAATGGCCTTTTCCCGGATCTATGTAGGCCACCATTACCCTTCAGATGTAATTGGCGGAATGTTATTAGGAACATTTGTGAACTTTTCAAGGCTCCTTTTAGAGCAATATTATCTATCTGGCAAAAGAAGGGATATCAAATGTTAAGAAAAGTTTTTGCCGCATTTTTGCTTTTCCTTTTTATTTTTATCTTTTCCGGATGCACGCCTTCTTCCTCTTCTTCCAGTATTCTGGTCCTGGAATATCACGGAGTAGTTCCAGATAATGCCTGGGGTAAAGTTAATCATCTTTACAATATCAGGGTTGAAACCTTTGAAAACCAGATAAAAACTTTATTAAATGCCGGCTACAAACCCATCTCTGCCGAAAAGCTTATTGACTTTTACTATAACGGCTATAAACCATCCGGGAAAGAATTTTTAATAACCTTTGATGACGGCTACCGCAACAATTACCTGTATGCTTTCCCTATTCTAAAAAAATACCGGATTCCGGCCGAAATTAACTTAATTGTTGCCCGTATTGACCAGGCAAAAAACCATAACGATCCCATAAAAGGCTATCTAAACTGGGCTGAAGTTCGAGAAATGGCCAAGTCCGGTTTAATCTATTTTGGCTCTCATACCTACGATAGCCATAATAAAGTTATTACCGGTAAAAATAAAAAGAAAAATTATCCCTTTTTAGGACCAATTTATCTTGCAAATCAAAAAAGAATGGAAACATGGCAGGAAGCTGAAAAAAGGGTAAATAAAGACTTAATGCTCTCCGTTGAGCACATTTCATATGAAACAGGAATTAGACCAGAAATCTTTTGCTATCCCCACGGCAACTATAATACCTGGTTTATAAGTCGTCTTAAAGAAAATGGATTTAAAATAGCTTTAGCTGGCAATATTCCGCAAAATAATAACCCCTTTACCGTAAAGCGTATTTTGGTAACCGATTCCCTGCGCGGAAAAATACTTCTAATGAAATTAAATCTTGTAAAATACTCTAATATTCTGGATTTTATAATTAAAAAGGCTTCTGGTTCTGCCCAGAAGCCTGATTTTTCAAAAACTTAAACCTTGATTATTTCCACTCTGGTATCCAATTCACTGGCTCCGCCGCCAATAGGATCGGACAAACAAGCATTTTTCAAGGCCACATCCACTAATTGAACATCATTTACCGAAAAACCGGTACCTCTGCCCAACGCAAATCCGGTATCACTAACTCCAGCTACCCATTTTGTATGACCGTAAGGTTGAACGGCAGGTATCTTTTTGCCGTCAATTATCACCGGTGCTGCGCCATAAGCAAAGTGGCCGTAATTATAACTGCATCCCACTACTCCGGGTTTAATGCCATTAGTTACCAGGGCCTTACCTTGCACTTCAAAGTTTGGAGATATAATTTTGATGGTATCTCCGGAGTTAATCCCGCGTTTTTTAGCATCTTCCGGATTAATCCAAACGTAATTTTCCGCCTCAATTTCCCGTAACCAAGCATCGCTAATATTACGGTGAGTTCCGATATGTCTTGCCTTCCAGGTAATTAAAATTAGGGGATAACCCTCATTTTCCACCCTTTGTCCATTGTAATGGGTGATTTCTTCAATTCGGGGAAGACCATCAAAAGGCTTGCCGGTATAGGAGTGCTTACCTTTAGCCACTTTTTCGGAGTAAAAATTAACCTCAGAAGCTAATTTATACTTAAGGTACGGACCATCATATTCATTCCCCTTTTCTTCAAATCTACCTCCCCGATTAAGAACATAGACCACCCGGCGCCACTCTTCCGGCTTTACCGCCCGTTTCCAGGCCTCCAGATCAAAAAACTTCCCCAACGCTTTTTTCCTTGCCCTTTCAAAGATTAACAGTTCTTTATCATCCGCTTCCGGTACCGGCTCCTTTCCATCATAGGCAATATTCGCCACCAGCTTCAGGTAAAAGTCCTCGGCTCTGTCCAGGGAACTGCCGTCCGGAAAAGCCCCGGCTCCCACCCCCGGCAGCTTTAACTCCTTGGCCAGCTCAATAAAGAAGTCCTCCATCTGCCGGGCTTCAGGATAAACCCGGGTTACCGGCTGTTGAATATGGGTTTCTTTCAGGGGAAAATTGGGGTAGATGGTTTCAAAGCCCCAGCGTTCCAGATAAGTTAAATCGGGCAAAATATAATCGGCATAAGTAGCTGTTTCACTGATTACCACATCGGATACCACCAAAAGGGGAATAGCTTTCTGGTCTTTTAAGATCTCTTTATGAGCTTTTCCCACCGGTACCGATAATAAAGGAGAAATCCGGTGAATGAACAGGGCTTTGATAGGGTATGGATAACCTTCAGCAGCACTGGGTAAGGCCTCCTGAATGTTATTTCCGGAGTACTGAAACCAGGGACGCTTGGCCGGGTAACCATCCCGCTCAAAAAGAGTTGTCTTTTCATAGGCAACCTTGTTACGTACCAGCGGAATGCCCCAGGCTTTAAATCCTTTCGGCACTTTTAACAGATCATACCTGCCCTCGAAAGGATTGAACTTCGCTCCGGTGCTCATACTGCCCCCTTTCCAGTCATAGTTGCCGATCAGGTGGTTAAGGCAGTTAATAGCCCGGAGATTATAGAAGCCATTGGTATGCATCGCCGGACCCCGGTAGGAGGTTATAGCCGCTTTTTTCCCATGGGAAGTAAACTCCCGGGCCAGTTCGATAATCAGCTGAGGGTCGATTTCGCAAATCTTGGCATATTCCTCAATGGTGTACTCCATAACCCGCTCTTTAAACAGGGTAAACACCGACTTGACATGGATACCGTTAATAACAGTATCCACTTCCAATTGTCCTTCGGTAGCCTGGTCATGGGGTACTGGCTTGCCATTCTGGATTACCACAAACTGTTCTTTAGTTCCAATCCCAAGATCACTGGCCCTTAGCTTTGGCTTTCCTTTTGCGGTCAGATTGACCAAATAAGTTGCATCGGACCAGGTCGGTTCCCCGTCAGCTTTTGCTGCCTCCTTGTTGGGATTGGTTAAGTATCTTAAGTCATAACGCTTGTTTTCTATAATCCAGCGGGCCATACCCAGAGCTAAAGCCGCGTCGGTTCCCGGTTTTATCGGTACCCAGATGTGTGCCTTTTCAGCAATCCGGCTCAATCTTGGGTCCACCACCGCCAGCTTCATCCCTCTTTTAAGAGCATTCATAATTTTGGGCGCAAGCCAAGTTGGCCCTTTATTGGCCACCAGCGGGTCGGTTCCCCAGACAATGAGAAACTCAGCATTATCCACATCGGCGTACATGCGCTTTTTCGGTTTTTCTGTGTTAAAAGACTGTACATTTCCGATTACACCGTTAACACCACAAATTCCACCATGATCAAGGCTATTAATGCTGCCAAGGGTTTGGCTCCAGAAACGTTCTTTGAAAAAATCCCGCCGGTCTCCAAAAAAACCTACAATTTGATTGGCCTTGGGGCCCAAATCCGGATGTTTAGTATCGATAAGCACATCTTTATATTTCGCATCAAATTCTTCCTGGGACATCTCTCCTTTTTTCACTTTTTCCCAATCGGCCATTACCTTCTCTTCGGGAACAAAGGCCCAGATGCTCTTTAGCCCTGGAGTTCCCAGATCGGGGCTGCCATAGACAATTTCCTTTAACGCTTGTTCCCAGCTAATACTTTGCCATTGACCGCTTCCCCGGGGGCCAACCCTTTTTAGAGGCTTTTGCACTCGCAAAGCATCATAAGCAGTTTGGATACCGGCCTGGCCTTTAAGACAGGTCCGTCCACCCCTAAAGCCTCTTCCCTCCTTGGCTATATCACCGCTACCTTTTGCTGCTTCATCCACAGGAGTATTGTACGGAATCTGACCAAAAGGTTGCATGTTAAGCGGACTATAAGGGTTGCCGGCTATCTTTCTGATATAAGAAGTAGGACCGTTTCCTTTAGCAGGGGTTATAACCGCTTTTATAGTACAATGGGTATTACACTGTTCGCAGGTGGTATAAATAACATCTTCGGCACCGTAATCCAGGACATCTTGGCCCGTCCCGTGAGGATCATCTAAAAACCAGGATTCAACCGCCGACTGCTCAGACCCCAAGGCTGCGGGAGCTACCAAACCTACTCCCGCCAGAACAGCGCTGGTTTTAAGAAAACTTCTTCGGCTGATTTTAACCGGCTTCTTTTGTTGATCCATATTATTTTCCCTCCCTTAATTCTTCAACGGTATCTATTGGTAATGCTTTAATTGCCACTGTATATAAAAACAGACCGAAAGCCACTATTCCTAAACTACTAAGCCATTCAACAAGCGTAGGATAATAATAACCCCAGGGCAATCCCGGCAACACCGGGACAATTAAAGCGGGTACCACAATATTAAACCGTACGCCTAAAATGCCGATTACCACCAAAATAGCCGCCAGGGCAATAGCATTTACCGATTCTTTCAGCCTGGGGTGAAAGAAAATAAACAGTGGAACAACTACTCCCAGAAACAGCTGTATCCACCAGAACGACCAGGAAAACGGACTCCGAAAAATAGTTTCGATGGTAGCCAGTTCCGTATATTGGAGTCCATAGGCGCCCACAAAAAATTCGTAAAATTCCAAGCCTAAATCGATAAATAGAAAAAGGGTTAAGAGTCCCGCCAGGGACTTAACCATTTCCTTATCTACCTCACGCCCCACCACTTTGCTCCGGATCACATAAATTGCCAGTAATAACGCGGTTCCCGAAACCAAAGCCGAAACCACAAAGATTACCGGAAAAAGCCCGCTATTCCAAAAAGGTCGAGCCTTGGCTACTGCGAAAAGCGTTCCCGTTCCGCCGTGGACTCCAAAAATAGCAACGGGAATTCCTATTGAACCTAATATTTTCAACAAACGATGGTCCCGCTGTTTGGAAGCAGCGGTCAGGTCGGTACTGCCAAAGGTAAGAAAACGGGCTAAAGCTGCTTGCCACCCACTGCCTTGAGCAACCCGAATTAAATCCTGTCGCATGGAAAAATAAAGTTCAGCCATTAATAAACCAATATAAACTACATAAAACCGAACTTCCCAGGCCAGGATACTGGTGAAATTCCAGTAACGTAAAGCATGCCAGAAGCGCTCCATTCTTCCCAAATCTATCAAAATAAAACACATAGCTAAAACCATGCTGAGAATGGCAACCAGCAAAGCATCCCGACCAATTTTCTCATATTGTTCCATTTTAAACACAAAAATCATAGTCGAGAGAAGAAAAGAACCGGCACTTAAACCCACAAAAAAGATATAAAAGGCTACCCAGGCTCCCCAGGGCGTAGTACTGGTCAAATTAGTAACGGCCAAACCGCCTCGAATTCGTTCGATAATCGCCCAGCCACCGAGCGCCATTAATATAACGAGTACCCCATACCAGGCTTTAGTCAATCGTATGCTGCTTTTCACCGCACCCTCATCCTCCCTCTTTTTAATTTATTTCAGATAAATGACCCTTGGTTTGGTTCCCATTTCTTCCTGAAGAACGAAGGCCCTGGGGCTTGCAGCTAATTTGGATACCACACTTTCCGGATCGTTAAGATCGCCAAAATAACGGGCATCTCCCAAACAAACCTCAACACAGGCCGGTTCTTCTCCTCGCTGTAACCGGTGGTAGCAAAACATACATTTGCGAACATTCCCTATTGGCGATTTACCTTTCTCCCGTTTGCCGCGGTAGATACCGTATTCCGGCGCCTGCACTTCGTTGTAGCCAATCATCTCCCGGCTGTAATCCTCACCAAAATCAAAAGACCTGGCTCCGTAAGGACAGCTTACAACACAATAGCGGCAACCAATACAGCGGTCATAGTCGATGGCAACAATTCCGTTTTCCATTTTATAGGTTGCTTTTACCGGACAAACTTGAACACAAGCAGGTCGGTCACATTGCATACACGGTCTTGGAATATGAATTTTAGTAACATTGGGGAAAATCCCCTTCTCCTCTTCAATGACAACATTGTACGATATTCCCGGTGGCGTACGGTTTTCGGCTTTGCAGGCCACCGTACAGGTATCACAGCCAATACATTTTTGCAAATCAATTACCATTGCCCATTTCTTGTCTGAGCTCACTGCTTATTCTCCTTTCCAAACAACTAAATAGGTTGTAAAATTTAATCGTAAAAGACCGGTGTTACTTGAACAATATCTCACAAATATCCCTCTCCGGAGAGTTTAATTTTTCATAAACTTTTTAAGCAAAAACTATACCAATCCCAAAAGGCTCAAAAATCGGGATAGAGATAAAAAAAATCCATGACAATTTGTCATTTGCTGTGACAAAATGTCATGGATGGCAAGTCACGTTTTAAGTTATTTCTTTAATTGGTATTCCTCAATTTTACGATAAAGATTGCGGACGCTAATTCCTAAAAGTTCGGCGGCCTTGGTTTTATTCCATTGAACCGCCTCTAAAACCTGTTTAATATATCTTTTTTCCATTTCTTCCAGAGTATAAATCTTCTTCGGTGCCTCTTCCCGGGGAAGACAGCCAAAAAGGTCTTCCTTTTGGATTTTATCCCCGGTGCTGAGCAACAGCCCCCGTTCCAGGATATTGAAAAGTTCCCGAACATTCCCGGGATAATCGTAACTCATAAGTGCCTGCAAAGCCTCCGGAGTAAGTTCCTTTTTTACCCCGTTACCCGCCTTTTGCAAAAAGTACTCAACCAGTAAGGGAATATCTTCTTTTCGCTCCCGCAGAGGCGGAACCCGTATCTTAATAACATTCAGCCGGTAATATAAATCTTCCCGGAAATTACCTTTCGCCACTTCTTCCTCCAGATTCCGGTTGGTAGCCGCTATTACCCGAACATCCACTTTGCGTAAGCGTATATCACCAACTCGCCGGAATTCACCGGTTTCCAGAAACCGCAAAAGTTTTACCTGTAATCCCAGTTCCATTTCCCCGATTTCATCTAAAAACAGAGTCCCGCGGTGAGCGCTTTCAATTAAACCGATTTTTGTAGTTATGGCTCCGGTAAAAGCCCCTTTTTCATAACCGAAGAGCTCGCTTTCCAGAAGTTGGGCCGGTAGGGCTCCGGAGTTGATAGCTATTAACGGTTGTTGGGCTCTACTACTCCACTGGTGAATCGCATTGACAATTAATTCCTTACCGGTACCGCTTTCTCCCTCAATCAGCACCGGTGAGTCGGAAGCCGCCACCTTTTTCGCTAACTCCAGCACCCTGGTAATGGCTTTACTTTTACCTACAATTACTTTGGAACTTCTATCCCTTAGCAAAACTTCTTTCATCCCCAAATTTTCTTCCAGTAACTGCCTTTTCTCGTAAGCTTTTTGCAGGGTAATTTCCAGCTCTGCCAGATTACAGGGTTTGGTTAAATAATCATACGCCCCAAGCTTCATCGCTCCAATAGCCGATTCTATGGTACCGTGCCCGGTAAGGATAATCACCTGAAGATTTTCATCTAATTGCCTGGCCCGTTGCAGCAGTTCTATTCCATCAATTCCCGGCATCTTAATATCAAAAATTGCTAAATGAAAAGTTTCTTCCTTTAAAAATTGGAGAGCCTCTTCACCGGTTGCCGCTCCCTTAACTTCATAGCCTTTCCGGGTTAACCGTTGAATAAGCAAATCCCGAAAATTTTCCTCATCATCAACTACCAGAACTTTAATTGTTTCCTTCATCTTTCTCACCTTCTTTCCGCTCCATCGGCAAAATAATAGTTACCGTTGTTCCCTTACCTAAACTGCTGCTAATTTGGATATCCCCCTTCATTTCTTTAACAATACCGTAACAAATGGATAGTCCCAGTCCGGTACCTTTACCCAACGGTTTTGTAGTATAGAAAGGATCAAAAACTCTCTTCAGCTCCTCCTGGGCAATGCCTGTTCCGGTGTCGATTATTTTAATTACTAAATCTTTTTCTCTTTTTTCAGTAACCAGTTTAAGCCGTCCTCCTGTTGTTTCCATAGCATCCAGAGCATTACCGATAATATTGAGCAAAACCTGTTGTAGCTGGGAGAGGTCCCCTTTAACCACAGGCAAATCTACATTAAATTCCTTCTCAACCTGAATGCCAAGTTGTTTAATCCGGTGATTAACCAGGGCCAAAGTATCTTCCAGCAATTCGTTAAGATTTATGTCAATCATATGACCGGCAGGTTGTCTGGCAAAATTTAACAAACTTCCGGTAATTTTTTTACACCTTTCGATCTGTTTACCGATTACCTGTAAGTATCTCGCCAATTCCCCGGAGCGGTGAAGCTCCCTTACATCTTCTTCAGCAATCCTCTCCAACAGGTCTTCAGCATAAGCCGAAACAGTAGCTAAAGGGTTATTAATTTCATGGGCTACTCCGGCAGCCAGTAACCCTAAAGCCGCCATTTTTTCCGTTTGAATAAGTTCTGCAGATTTTTGTTTTATCTGTTGCGTCATAAAGTTAAAAGCATCTACCAATTGCCCGATTTCATCATCGGTAGTTTTGGGTAAAACAAAGTTCAGGTCTCCGGCAGCCACCCGCCTGGCTCCCTGTTCTAAAACTTCAATAGGTTTCGTAAAACGCAAAGCAAAAAGAATACTGGTTATCACAACCAACACTACCACAAAAAATGTTATTATTAGAAACTTAAACTTCAAAGCAGTAATGGGTTTGTAAGCTTCACGAACCGGGATTTCCATAACCGCTGCCCACCCTAATTTTTTTATAGGTGCATAAACCCCCAATACTTTCTCGCCGTTAAAAGAAACATATCTTAAAGGCAACGTACCTTCATATTCCTTTCCTTCCATAAAACGGCGGACAGCAAGGCTGGAGTTTACCGGAGTTTGTCTTAAAACCTGACTGAAATCTTCATGGGCAATTAATTTCCCATCATTATTAACCACAAAAATGTCGCCGTCTTGGTTACCGTACTTGGCCAGGACGGTATTCATAACAGGCCTTAAATTAACCTGAACATAAAAACCACCTTTAATTTCCCGGGTCAACAAACTTTTCACCGGGATAATTAAACTGACCATGGTTCGCCGGTCAGCAGTCTGATAGCTTTTGACCATTCCTTCTTTGCTTAAGAGTTCCGGATCTACTTGGGACAGTTTTTGGGGAGTAATTACTTCCCGTTTGGAAACCCGGGCAACTTCTCTTCCCCGCTCGTCCAGAAGACTAATATCTTCAACGGCCGGTATATCCCGTAAAAAGATATAAAGGAATTTTTCCTGGCTTTCCCGGTTCTGCTGCAAAAGCGCTTCCCCGAAAACATTACCGGCAGCGGAAATTTTATCTTCTATTTCGGAAATCAACTGACCGATATCCATAGCTATTCCTTTTACCAGATCAGTATTCCGCTGCTGAATGGATACCAGTAAATCCTTTTCGGCTGCCCGAACATTTAGATAGGCCAGTGACACCAGAGGTATAATGGACATAAGAATACCAAAGGCTAAAACCTTAATTTTTATCCTTTTCCAAAATTTCATCGCAAATCGCCTCAATTTTACTTAATTACAGTTTTAGCAAAACTCAATCCGGTTGCATTAAGCTTAAGTCCTAACTTCTTTGCTGTACGCAGATTTACCACCAATTCCAGATTATCCGGTGTTTCTACAGGAATCTGTTCCGGTTGCTGGCCCTGGAGTACTTTGGCTACAATCCTGGCTCCCTGATACCCCTGGTTGTACATGGAAACTCCATAAGCGGCAAAATAACCCCGGTCCGCCTCCTGCTCAAAAATACCCATAACCGGAATCTTATATTGCAGAGAAAGGTTTAATAAATCCTGGGTTAAAGTTTCCAGCAAAAAACTGGATAAAGGAAGAATAGCATCAAATCCTTTTAGGGAATGTTGGTTCAATTTCGTTTTAAATTCAGCCCGTGAACTTACTGCTATGGTTTTTATTTCTATTCCCAAATCTTTTGCTGTATCTTTAACAATTTTCAAACTGGTATAACTGGGAGGTACCTTAGGGTCATAAAGAACGATAACCTTGTTCACCGACGGCAGCAACTTCTTCAACAACTCCAGCCTTTTTCCGGCCAGCTCCGCATGATAATTATCCACCCCGGTAATTTGTCCTCCCGGTTCGATAAAGCTTTTTACCAGACCACCTTCTACCGAAGAAGCAGCTCCGATAAAAACAATGGGAGTGTCTTGATCCTTAGCTGCTCTTTTCAGGGCATCCGCTTCCACACCTCCGGTGGCGACCAGCACATCCGGCTTCTCCTGGACTAACTTTCGGGCTAAAGGCAACAGCTGTTCCCGCTCACCTTCGGCATTTAAAATAATATAGTTAATATCTTTTCCCTCGATAATCCCTAAATCCGCTAAACCTTGCTTAAGACCCACGATTTTTTCCGCCTTTATACCGCTGGCAGCTAAGATCCCTACAGTCCATTTGGCTTTCTCCGGTTGGGCACCGACCTCGCAGCCTGCTATAAAAATTATTCCGATTATTAATCCTAAAAAGGTAATTTTTTTCACCATGCTAAAACACCTCTTTCTAACAACAGTTCTTGCTCTTATAATAGCACAGAATACGCAAAAAGGGCTGTCCCCACAGTACTACAAAACCATTAACACCTAAGAAAAAAAGAGGCTCCTGGTTTCCCTGAAGCCTCTTTTTATTTACAAAATCATTTAATCTTGGCCTTAAGTGCTTACTGTAATTAATTTCTTTTTTCCTTTGGCTAAATAAAGCGCCTCATCAGCAGTTTTAAAAAGCTGGTCTTTATCGTTTAAGTCGCTTTCCTGCATTGAAGCAATACCAATACTTACGGAAATTCTAACACGACTTTGCCCAAAAACAAAATCATAATTTTCTATCTGGGTTTTAATGCGTTGGGCAATATTTAAAGCTTCCTGTTCTGTAGTTTCCCAAAGCACAACCGCAAATTCATCTCCACCCCAGCGCACGATAATATCTACTTTTCTGGTAACATTTTTTAGAATCTCGGCAACCTTTTGCAATACTGTATCTCCTGCAAGGTGCCCGTAAAGGTCGTTTATATTTTTAAAATTATCAAGGTCGAGTAAAATTAAGGAAATTGGACCTTTGGTTTTTATATTGTATAACTTCTCATTAAAATAATTTCGATTAAATAGCCCGGTAAGCGCGTCGGTATTTGCTTGAACGCTTACTTCTTTAAAAAGCAAACTAAGCCCTATGGCCCAAATTACCTGAAACATTAAAAAAAAGTTCCAGATCAAATCTCCATCCTTTTTTAAAAAATATAATATAAATGTTAAAAGCAATCCTCCGATTAATAATAAATTAAAGGCCAAGCTCTTTCTTCCCGCTCGCACTTCCTTTTTGCCCCCAACTTAGCAAAATTACCCTCAGATATTTTTATTTTAATACATAAAAAGCTTTTTGCAAATAATATCTTTATGCTATTTGCCAATCTGCTCTTTTCCCAAAATGTCTTTTTGACTTCTGTTTTTGTTAAAATGTTCCACTATGTACTGATCTATTTTTTGACTAATTTTTAGGATAATTTCTTTATTCATGTTCATTCTGGCGGCGTTATATAAGATATTTCTGGCAACTTCAATTTTATCCACTTTACCCACCCTGCTCACTCCCGATATATTTTTTTACATCATTTTACATAATTTTATGCTAATTGCCAATAATATTTTTATGCTAATTGCAAATTTTTCTTTATAAAGAATTCCGATAAAGTTATATCCACAGGGAGTGAGCAAACTTGGAAATCAATACTAAAGCTATCGGGCAAAGAATTCGGGAAGAAAGGGAAAAGCTTGAGCTTTCCCGGGAAGAATTTGCCGAAATTCTCGGGCTTTCGGATTATTACGTAGGACAATTAGAACGGGGAGAGCGGCAAATGAGCCTTCCCGTCTTAGTTAACATCGCCCAGTGCTTGCATGTATCTTTAGATTACCTTATCTTTGGAAGTACCCCTTTTGAACCGTCCGGAGTTCAGGAAAATATTTCATTTTATAATTTTTTGCAAAATCTTGATCCAGAATTGCTAAGCTTGCTTTCTAAATGCTCCCATGATGAATTGGAATTGTTCAAAAAGCTTATCAAAACCATCCTCCCTTATCTGGGTAAAAAGCCGGTCCCTTAAGAGACCGGCTTTTCTACTTATTTTTTAATTTTAACCGTTACCGAAAGCCCCGGAATAAGCCCTTCCGGCTTTTCCAAAAGCTTAATTTTTACCGGTATCCGTTGACTTACCTTCGTAAAGCTTCCGGTAAAACTGTCAGCGGAAAAGAGGTTAAAGGTCGATTGGGTTGCCCGGCCTATAGATTCAACCTTGCCGGATAAGACTTTCCCCCCCAAAGCATCCACGTAAATTTTAACCGAAGCTCCAACCTTAACTCCGCTTATCTCTTTCTCCAGGATGTTAGCGGTAACGTAGAGGTTATTAAAGTCCGCCAGGGATACGGCAGCCTGGCCTGGAGCCAAAATTTCCCCGGGCTTTACCCAGACTTTGACTACCTCACCTTTTACCGGTGCTTTTACCTCGGTCGCATCCAGGTTTAATTTGGCAAGTTTTAAAGCTGCTTCCTGGGCTTTAACTTGAGCTTCTACCGCTTTGACGTCTTCGAGCTGGGCACCGTTTAGGGCCAGATCAAGTTTACTTTTAGCAGCTTTTACGCCGGCTTGCGCGGTATTCATTTGGGTCTTGGCCGCTAACTGCTGGTACTTTAACTGGGCAATTTGCTTTAAAAGTTCATTGGCCTGGTCTTTTACCTCCTGGGGGGTAGCTGGATTTGCCAGTAAGGGCTTTACAGCATCATATTTTTTCTGAAGGTCATCTATGTCTTTACTTAGCTGCTCGTATGATTCCTTGGCCCCATTATAGCCAGCCAGCGCTTGTTCATATAAAGCCCTGGCTGCGTTTACATCCTCAACCCTGGCTCCTTTTAACACCTTTTTTAACTGCATCTGAGCTGCACTTAATCCCGCCTGGGCCTGCTCTAACTGAGCTTTAGCTAAATCATCCTCAAATTTTACTAAAAGCTCACCTGCTTTTACCTCATCACCTTCCTGAACTTTCACTTCCTTTACTTTACCGCCGGTTTTGCCGCCAATACTGTAAATATCGGCAGTCACCTTGGCATCATCGGTAGTAACGTAATTTTTACTGTCAAGGTAAGCATAAATTCCATAACCAGCTCCTAAAAGCACAATAACCAAAACTATTGCTAAAAACTTTTTCTTCAATTCCGGCACCTCCCTTTAAAATTCCGCCACAGGTAATTTTTCTTTTTCTTCCTGGTTTTTTCTTTCCTCTTTCAAAAAGAAAGTAAGGATAACCCCAAAAACCATAATAAAAGCCGTTACCAAGATCGCATCGGTAATCGCTTTGGCATACGCTACCTGATAAAGTCGCATAGCAATTACCCCCATAGCTCCTTTGACCGAAACAAGAGGTGAAACACCCATAAAGCTCAAGCCACTTTTAAGGAAATTAACGGTATTCTGAAATACCGGAGAAGCCTGATTCAAGCCTTCCACCATACGGGCAGTGTGAAAAGCCACCCGTTGCTGGGTAATTGTGGTGATAATCGCCACCCCCAGAGAACTACTTACCTGACGTAAGGTATTATTGATGGCCGATGCCCTCCCCACCTGATAATTAGGCAGAGCATTCATGCCAGCAGTATTTACCGGCATCATCGAAAAACCAATCCCCATCGCCCGGATGATTAATAAAGTTTGCAACCACCAGAGTTCGGTATTAATGTGCGTAAGAGATAGGCCATAGGAACTTATAATCGCCAGGGTTAATCCAAATAGCACTACCGGCTTTGCCCCAAAACGGTCAAAAAGACGTCCCGCAATAGGCATCACCAAACCCGAAGCCAACGCCGCCGGAAGCATAATGAGCCCCGTATCCATCGGCGGATAACCCCGCAAATTTTCAAAGAAAATAGGAAAAAGAAAAAGGCCACCAAAAAGTCCCATGGTATTAATCATGGTAATGACAAGACTCATTGCAAAGGTTGGATTTTTTAAAACGCTTAAATCCAAAAGGGGCTCCGGGCTTTTAAGTTCAAAATAAGTAAAAAGTGTCAGCGATAAAGCAGAAAGCCAGAAAAGGAACAGTATTTTGGCCGAACTCCAGCCCCAATCGGTCCCTTTACTCAGCGCTAAAAGGAGGGCAAAAAATCCCACCGATGAGGTGATAAAACCTGGTAAATCAAAGGTAGCATGGGGCCGGCGCACCGATTCTTTTAAAAACAGAAGCGCCATGACCATGCCAAAAAGACCGATGGGAATGTTAATGGTAAAAATTAGCCGCCAGTTAAAATACTCCACTAAATAGCCGCTTAAGGTCGGACCAATGGCCGGGGCTACCATCACCGATATCCCCCAGATCCCCAACGCCATCCCCCGCTCTTCCTTGGGAAAGGTATTGAAAATAATCGTCATGGACGCAGGCATCATCATCCCGCCGCCTATGGCCTGAACTACCCGGGCAGCAATCATCGAGTTATTGCTCCAGGCAAAACCACATAAAGCAGAGCCCAAGGTAAAGAAAAAGAGGGCAGCAATGTACAATCTTTTATAACCGTAAGTATCGCCCAGGTAGCCGGTAACGGGAATGACCACACCCATCACTAACATATAACCGGTTAAAACCCACTGAATTTCTTCGGTACCCACCGCAAAGACCTGCATCATCTTGGGAATGGCAATATTGACGATGGAGGTGTCGAGGATAGCCATGAAAGTGCCTATAACCACCACAAACATGGTAAGCCATTTATTTTCCCCAAAATTATGCCGCTGGTGCTCCAAGCTCTCACCCTCTTTACAGTTCAAGTTTTTGTTGTAGCTCCTTAATCTTTTTCCAGTAGTGTTCCTTAACCTCTGGTTCTATCTCACTGAGAAAAGCATTAAAAAGTTTGGGCAAGTCATGATGATGGAAAAAATGGTGTTCTGCTAAATGGACTACTACCGGATGCCTGGTCCATATACCAATAGTCTCATTTTCCCCTCCTTCTTCAGCTAAAAGAAGCTCATCATCATCAATAATCAGCTGAAACCCCAAGCTTCCTCTTTTTTTTAAAACCGTTTTTTCCGGTGTTAAGATTACAGGATCAAATTCCTGTAATTCTTCCCCCTTTCCAATCAATGTTAACTCGACAGCCACCTGCCTTTGCCTGGCGTTTTCCAGCAGCTCCTGGTAGGGTAAAACCATTGCCATTGAAGCCAGTAATTTAATATTTTTCGTTGCTTTCTGGAGCATTTCCCGAATTCTTCCGGCTATTTGTTCACCATTTAAATGGATTACCCTTTCTTTCGCACCTGGGGGAGTTAAGGCTTCTAAAGCTTTTTTCGCTTCGCTAATTTTTAAGGAAAACTCCTCTTTTAACCGCTCCAAATATTCCGGTGGCGGTTCAGCCAGATACTTTACCGGTTCACCTTGAATTTTCTGCACCGCACCTTTTTCTATAAGCTTATTCAAGGTCTGGTATATCATTGACCGGGGAATCCCGGAGTTTTTGGCCACCTCGTAGCCGGTAGCTTCCCCCAAGTTTAGTAAAGCAAGGTAAGCTTTTGCCTCATACTCACTAAAGCCCAAAGCCTTTAACTTTTCTAACAATAAAATCTCCCTCCATAGTAGTTATATGTATAACTACTTTAAAATTTTAGCTACTATTCGGAAAAAAGGCAAGAAAAATCTTGTTTCAAGTTAAAAAAACTTTCCCAGTAATTCTTGACAACTCCTTAACACTTTCCTGAAAGGTTCACAACACCTTACGGCTATTATTTAAGTAAGCTCCAAACGTGGGGCAAATACAAAAAATTTATGGAGGTAGATATCATGAAAAAACAAAATTGGTTCAAAAGGTTAGCGGCAGGTTTAGTAATTGGAGGAGTTTTACTGGCAACAGTCCCCGCCACCATTTTTGCCGCTGAGACAACTACAACTACTCCTGCAGTAGTTCAAACCATGAAGGGGTACGGGGCAAGGCTTGGTCAAACTTTCGGCAGCATGCTGGATTCCATCGCTAAATTCTTGGGAATTGACACTACTACTTTAATAACGGAACGGCAAAGCGGTAAATCCCTGGCCCAGATAGCCAAAGAAAAGGGTAAAAGCGAAACTGACCTGGTAAACTTCATCGTCAAAGAAAGAACCGCTCAATTAGAACAACTTGTCAAAGACGGGAAAATAACTCAAGCTCAAGCGGATTTAGCAAAATCCCAGATGGTTGAGCGGGTAAAAGCCAACATCAACAAAACCACTGTCGGAGGCAACGGTTATGGCAAGGGAAGAGGTATGGGACAAGGTAAAGGCCAGTTTAGAGGCCAGGGCCGGGGACAGGCCGGTAACTGCATCTATACAACCCCCAGCACTACAAACTAAATAAAAAAGCACCTTAAAGCAAAGAGGCTTCTGGTTTCCCAGAAGCCTCTTTAATTATTTAAAGTTATTTTTCTAAAGTCCGCAACTTTTCACAAGTCGCACCATCGTTAACCTGTCCGGCCCATTGGACTATATATATTCCTAAAAGAATAACCATCGTTCCAGCAATAAACTCAAAAGTTATCTTTTCTCCTAATATTGCCCAAGCAAAAAAGCTTGCCAATACCGGTTTTATAAAAAACACCATCGATCCATTCCCTGCACTAATGTTAGTTAAACCCAAAAAATACGTGTAATAGGCTAAACCTGTAACAAAAAAAGTCAAATAAGCCATTGGTAAAATTGCTTTAGGCTGAAGGGAAAAAAGTGGGTAGTGTTTTAGTAAGATTATAGGTAGTAAGAATACACTTCCCAAGATAAAGGAAAAAGAATTCATTATTACACTGTCGGTTTTTTGCGAAAACCTTTTACCCAAAACCGTGTAAAGCCCATAGGTTACCGCAGCTAAAATTAGCATCAGAATTCCATAAACATGGGAAATTCCTAATTCTAAATCTTTATAAAAGACAATTACTACCCCAACGATTCCAATAAAAAGCCCCAAGATTTTTTGGAAGTTCAATTTTTCATCCAAGATTAAATAAGCAAAAAGCACCACAAAGAGCGGATTTGAGCTAAAAATCGCCGCTGCCAAACTTGCTTTAGTCATATTAATACCTATTTGCAAAAATGACATACTTAGAACCACATTTAACAGACCAATCAAAAATGCAAACAAAAAATCACTGCCCGTAAGTTTTACATTTTTTCGCTTTATATTACTTAGAGCCACAGGCAAAAGGACAAATCCTCCAAAGAAAAATCTTAAAAAATTTAATTGAAAAGGATTAACCAGTCCTGCTAATGCTCTGCCTACTACTTCATACGTACTAAACAACACTACCGTAATTCCTAAATAAAGATAACTTTTATTCACTGCAAATTTCCTCCTACAATTTTTACTTAAAAATAGAAATTATAATATGAAATAACATGAATTATCTTAATATTTTTTATTGTTAAAAAACCGCCCATTAAATGCTTAACAGGTTTTATTATACCATAAATAACAGTATTTGTGACTTATGGTACATAATTATATTTTTAATTTTTTGTTAAAGATAAGTAGCGATTAACAATTAACTAATCCTTTTTTCAATTGAAACTAAAAAATAAACCCTGCAAATAATAAAACCTGCAGGGTTTCTCAAAATTTAAAGGTTTGTAAAATATTTCCATCATTCATTTTTTCGACAAAAACATTAATTTCCTTTAACGAACAATTCTAACTTTTTAACCTGTAGGTCAGTTTTTCCGGCTTAGGTTTGCTGAAATATCTATTCTTTTTCTAACCAGCCTAACCCGATTTAACTTTCTATTAAAAATTGTTTTTATTAAAAAACTTTAATATAATTTCCATGAAAATACATCTGACTGAGATAGATGATGGTTTAAATTTAAAGATGAAACGTTTACATAAGACCGCAATACCATGAGCAATTGGAGCAAATATGTTTTATAACTTTAGCTATTGCCATGCAGGAGATTGGTCTTAAACATTCTCCTGCTTTTTGTTTACTTTTCTCTTGCTTGCACGTCTTTATAAGTGAGAATGGCTTTAAGGAGGAGGGGTTAATGTGGCAGGAATTGTACCGAATTGTCTATTACTATTTACTTAAACTTGGGTTATCCCATGCCGATGCGGAAGATATAGCACAAGAAGTCCTATTGTCTACATACTTACATTTAGACAGTATCCAAGATGGAAATTTGAAATTTTATGTTTTGGCCACGGCAAAAAATAAGTACATTGACTTTTTTAGAAAGAATAAAAGGGAATTCACTGTACCATCTCTTGGTGATTTTGATGTAAACAACTTCTCAGAAATCCATCAAATCGAAAATAAAGAAGTACTAAAAAAAGCAATTAATAAGCTTAATCTTACCGAACAGAAACTTTTTTACTTGAAGTACTATTTAGGAATGACAAATCCTGAAATTTCATCTTTGCTTAAAATTAGTCCAGCTTCAGTTAAGACAATGCTGTGGAGACTAAGAAAAAAGGTAAAGGAATATTTAGAAAAGGAGGATGAAAATTAAATGGCTGAAAATGAAAATTTTGAAAATGTTAATAATAAGATAAGTTTTGATGAAAAAGCTTTTTTACGTAAAGCTCGTTTTATAAGCATTCTTCGTATTACATTGATTTCTTTAGGAGTGGCTATTGGTATATTTGTATTGTCCTTTGTAATCCCCGAAATAATGCTGCAGAATCAAGAAAACCGCATCGATAGTATCTATCCAGAACTTATTAAATTCAGCGAACCCAACACCTTTGTCCTTTCAGGAGAAAGCTACAATGTTAGATTGTTTGGTCGCCAAAAGAAGTATTACCTATTAAGATTGATAGGCAATAAACCTTATCCGGCCGGAGCATTAACTGTTGATTTTGATGTTTGGGGTGGAGAACAAATTAAGGGAAACCAAGCCTTTACTCTCCCAGAGGGAGAAAAAGAATATCTTGCGCCCTATGCTGTACCCAAATTAAAATTTTACCACCCAGCTGCAAATTACGAAAAAATTAATATAGAATTTAATATCCTAAAAAATATACCCAAAGATTATTATGTGGAAATGGCCCTCTCATTCAGGAAGCCTTTAACACTTGATGAAATGAAAACCATTATGCCTGGTGATTTAAAGTTAATGTGGGGGGCTGTATGTGTTTTTTCAGAAAAAGATTATGCGAAAAACAGTTATCTTTCCGAAAGATTGGTTGGAAATCCTTACCTTGATAAAACCAATGGAGAAAAACAATTACTTAAAGAACTTGAATGGCTTAGTAATGTTCCGAGTCATCATGCGAAGAATCTAAAAAGAACCGTAAGCTACTTGAAAGAAAATGGTATTAAATATTATGGGGTAGTTGTAGTAGGAAATCCAGATACCCTTGCAAAATTATCTTCCAATCCAATGATAAGAGCTGCGGTTTTAGGAATAGTTACAAGACCAGAATAGGATAATAATTAGCGCAGGAGCAACCCTTTTCCTTAAACCCTTTCTTGCCAAACGTATAAACATTGTATAAACTTAAATCAAAAATGAGGTGATCCTATGTATTCTACCATTCAAAAGTGAGGCAACAGGCATGCCCTTAGGATTCCTAAGGCTATTTTAGAAAAAGTTTCCATTCAAGAAAACGATAAAGTCGAAATAATTGTAGACCAAGATGCAATCCTCATCCGTAAAGCCAAACCTAAATATAAAAATCTCGATGAACTTTTTGCTAACTAATCTAACGCTTTCTAAAAAGTATTTAGGTAAAGTATAATTATTCCAATATTTTTTCAAACTCGATTTCATGCAAAATAGGTATGCCGTCAAACCCGTATAATGGAATTTCCGGTTTTAATTTTCTTGCTTTTTTTACCGCATTTAAATAAAGAGCCGCCATGTTAAATCCCCGTTTCTGGTAAAAACGAATCGCCTTTAGATTATCATTGGTGGTAATAAGCCAAACTCTTTTACATCCTTGTTTTTTTGCCTCACTTAGCACACAATCAATTAGTTTACTGCCTATACCCTGATTTTCTTTTAAACTATCAAGGGATACTATTTCACATTCCCCGTCTTCTATATGATAAGTTAGTAATCCCACTATTCTTCCCTCATCTAAAGCTACAAAACCCGGAAGTTTATCTACATAGTGCACCTTACCTTTAGCAACCATTATCGGCGCACCCCAGTGCTCGGTAAAAAAATTAAAAACTTCTTTTCTTATGGTTTCATCAATGGGTATTATTTTCAATGCTTCTCACCTTCTTAAAAGCTATTCTGTTTTTTATTTCGGTAATATTTTCTTTTAGTTCCTATTATTTCCTACACATCCCCCTTTAGTCCAATAACATCTGCTACTTTCCGCATACCTTTAATAGTTTCTTCGATTAATTTGTCTAATTCCATCCCCAGCATTTTTGCTCCCTCTTCAATAACCTCTCTATTTACTCCTGCGGCAAAACCCTTTTGCTTCCATTTTTTCTTTACCGATTTTACCTCGAGATCCAGGATGCTTTTACTTGGTCGCATAAGAGCAGTAGCGGTAATCAATCCCGTTAATTCGTCAATTGCATATAGTACTTTTTCCATCCTTTCCACCGGTTCAACATCAGTACAAATCTTCCAGCCATGGCTTTCTATTGCCCGAATGTAATCTTCCGGCCAGTTTCTTTCGGTCAATATTTCTCTTACTTTCTTACAATGTTCATCAGGATACATTTCATAATCAAGGTCATGAATTAAACCGATAATTCCCCATTTTTCCTTATCTTCTTCGCCAAAAAGTTCGGCAAAGTGCAGCATTACCGCTTCAACCGCCAGGGCATGTTTAATTAAGCTTTCACTTTTGTTAAACTCTTTAAAAAGTTTAAATGCTTCTTCCCTATTGGGAACAATTTTTTCCATTACCCGCCACCCTCTTTCCGGCTAAAATTATTTTGGTAATTGTTAAGCCTTGGATATCCTGAACCTAAATTATATTAAATCTTCATCTTAAGTTTCTTCGACAAAAAACAGGAAATTCCTTCCTTAGCCGGGCTTTGAAAATGGTAGTTAATTACGAGTTACGCAAAACTTTAATGTAATAAATTATAAAAGCGCACCTTTTGGTGCGCCTGTAAGTTAAACTCTTTTAATATACTGGCCGGTACGGGTGTCAATTTGCAGTACATCGCCAACTTCCACAAAGAACGGAACCTGAACCACGTAGCCGGTTTCTAAAGTTGCAGGTTTGCTGCCACCGGAAGCAGTATCTCCTTTAATTCCCGGAGGGGTGTCGATTACTTTCAGTTCGACAAAGTTGGGTAATTCTACCCCGATAACCTTGTCTTTGAAAAACAGTACCCAGAGGTTGGTGTTTTCTTTAACGTAATTAATGGCATCGCCAAACTGCTCTTTGGTCAACGGAAACTGGTCATAGGTTTCCATATCCATGCAGTAGAAGTTATCGCCATCATTGTAGAGATACTGCACTTCCCGACGGTCTACGTGGGCTTTGGGAACTTTTTCACCGGCGTTAAAAGTTTTTTCAATTACGGCACCGGTCATTAAGTTCCGAAGCTTGGACCTGACAAAAGGGCTACCTTTTCCGGGCTTAACATGCTGAAATTCAATTACCTGATATACCTCTCCATCCAATTCAATGGTAAGCCCGGTGCGAAAATCGTTGGTTGAAATCATCCCAGAACCTCCTTAATTCTAATTTTTATTTGAGAAATCTTAGAGTATAATTAAATTTTTGGGAGAACGGGTTAAAACTTCAAAGCCGCTTTCGGTAACCAATACCGTATCTTCTATCCGTACCCCCCCGCTACCGGGGAGATAAATACCCGGCTCGATAGTTACCACCATCCCCGGCTGTAAAACCGCCTTCCCTTTAGGAGAAAGGCGTGGACCTTCATGGATATTTAAGCCTACCCCGTGGCCTAAACCGTGGCCAAAATACTCGGCATATCCTGCTTTGGCGATAATATCCCGGGCCACCCGGTCCACATCTACCGCCAGCGCTCCCGGACGAACGGCTTGTAAAGCCGCTTCCTGAGCTTCCAAAACTACATCATATATTTCAAGCATTTTTTCCGAAGGTTCCCCTATCGCCACCGTCCGGGTAATGTCGGAATGATACCCCTGGTATTTTGCCCCAAAATCCAGAGTAACCATTTCTCCAGAAACAATTTTTTTCTCCGATGCCACTCCGTGGGGCAGGGCGCCACGCTCTCCGGACGCAACAATGGTTTCAAAGGCTATATCTTCCGCTCCCGCTTCCCGCATAAACTTCTCTAACTCCCAGGCCACTTCCTTTTCGCTCATACCCGGAGTTAACTTTTTTAAAAGGTGGTTAAAGGCCGCATCGGCAATGGCACAGGCTTTTTTAATAACTTCCACTTCACCTTTATCCTTAATTTCCCGGAGTTCATCCACTATTTCCGGTAAACTTACCAGATTCACCCCTGAAGCTTTTTCGGAAAGTTCCCGGTAGTCTTTAAAGCTCAGGGCATCTCCTTCAAAATACAAAGTATCGATTTTTAATCCCTTTAAAAGCTCGGCTACCCGGGAATAAATCGTGTCTTCGTGTTTTTCTATGATAAATCCCGGGCATTGCTTGGTCGCCTGTTCCACATAGCGAAAATCGGTTATAAAATAATTTTTCTCGGGAGTAATCAACACCGCACCGGAACTTCCGGTAAAGCCTGCTATGTAGCGCACATTTTCTCTTTTGGTGATAAAATAGGCGTTAATTCCTTCTTTTAAAAGCTTTTTTTTAAGCTTTTCCACTCGCTCCATCGTTATCCCGCCTTTTTAGATAATCAATTAACGCTATTAAGCCAAGACGATAGCTATCCACCCCGAAGCCGGCAATGTAGCCGATACAAGCACCAGCGGTAACCGAATGTTGCCGGAACTCTTCCCTTTTATAAAGATTGGAAAGGTGGACCTCCACCGCCGGCTTTCCTACCGCCAGCAAAGCATCCCTTAAAGCAATGCTGTAATGGGTATAAGCACCGGGATTTATTAAAATCCCGTCTATTTCCCGGTAATACCGGTGAATAAGATCTATTAACTCCCCCTCACCGTTTTTCTGGTAAAAAATAATTTCCACCCCTTGATTTTCGGCAAAACCGGTAAGGTCCTTTTCTATTTCTTCTAAACTTACCTTGCCGTAAATTTCCGGTTCCCTAATTCCCAGAAGATTTAAATTCGGCCCGTTTAAAACCAGTATTTTCATTTTTCCACCCCAATCCTTGAAAATTGTATCATAATTTTAAATAAAAAAAAAGCCCGGTTAACCGGTTTGCCGGGCATGATCACCCAAAAGGCGTTCACGTTTTAAGTACTTAACAAATACTTTCGTAAGTTCAGGGTCAAACTGGGTTCCCGCACAACGCTGTAATTCCTCAATTGCTTCATCAAGAGTTTTACCTTTTTTATATGGCCGGTCGGTAGTCATGGCATCAAAAGAATCGGCCAGGGTCAATATTCTGACCCCTAAAGGTATTTCTTCTCCTTTTAAACCATAGGGATAACCTTTGCCATCATAACGCTCATGATGGTATAAAATATACGGCAAATATTTATCATAAATTTTTAAAGGCTGGATCAACTCCACCCCAAAAACCGGATGCTGCTTTAAAAGCTCCCATTCTTCGCCCGTTAAAGGTGTCTTTTTTCTTAACACCTCCCCGGGAATTTCTATTTTACCAACATCATGGAAAAATGCTCCCAGCTTAATCTCCTCGACCTTTTCCGGTGGAAGGCCCAGTTCCAGAGCCAGCGCCTCAGCATACTCGGCCACCCTTTCGGTATGCCCGTAAGTGTACTTATCCCGGGAGTTAATTATGGAAATAATGGTTTTTAAAGACACAATAATTTCCTCGTTAACTACACCGCTTTTACGTGAAAGCTCTTCTAAAACGGAAAAATAGCTTTTGGTAATGTTCTTCCCAAACTGCTTGGCCTGATACAGAGCATCTTTGGCTTTATTCATCAACTCTTCTGCTGTCTTACCATTTTCAGGATAAAAGGCAATGCCAAGGGAAGCAGCAATTACTCCTTTAGGAAATACTTCCCTTCCGGGAAAATCTATTTCACTTAAAAGCTTCTGGACCTTTTCCGCAAAGGAAAAAGCCTCCTCAATATTATTATAATCGGGAATTAAAAAAGCAAATTCATCTCCCCCCAGCCTTGCCAGGAAAGCCCTAAGTGGCTTTATCTCATTCAATTTTTCAGCAATTACACAAAGTAGCTCATCTCCAGCTTTTATACCGAAAGCATCGTTATACCGGCCAAATTCATCCAAATCGAGAAGGATTAAAGCAATCTTATTCCCATATTTTTCGGCAAATTTCAGGGATACTTCTAACTGCTCCATGAGGTAGCTGTAATTATAAAGTTTGGTAAGGGGATCTTTAACCACCATCCCTTCCAGTTCGGCAATCGTTGCTTTCAGCTTTTCTTCTAATTCAATCATCCTGGTAATATCCCGGGCAATTAAAAACATTTCTCGCCCTTTCCCTGGAAAGTCATAAAACTGGACATCAACCAAAAAAGAATATTTTTTCCCGTTTAACTTAATATTAATTGTTTCGTTCATAATAGGAGATCCGGTAGCTAAAGCTTTTCTTACCACCTCTAAACGTCTTAAAACCGCATGGGAAAGGTTGTTAAGGTTCTCATTAAGGTACTTTTCCGCTTCCGGGCCAATAACTTCCATAGCTTTTTTGTTCAAGTAAATGATATTGCCCTTTTCATCAAAAATTATCACGACATTTGGCGATTGCGCTACGGTTTTGAAAAAATAGAGGTAATTTTGCCGGTATTTTTCAAGGTAAAGAAGGTAGGTAAAAGCACCGGAAAACAGTGAAATCATCTCTAAAAAAGTATGAAACTCTACTCCCACATTCCCGGAAAGATGTGCTGCAACATAAACAACAATAAGGTAACCTACGTATAACCAGAATCCACTCCACCCAAGGTAGAGCGGTAATAAAAACATGGGAATTAACAAAAAAACCCAAAGGGGTAACTCTACCCCCAAACGCGCTGGAAACAGGATAAAAGCGGCAATGGTAAAAATAACGTTTATTAAAAAAACAATTTTTGCACTCAGGGGAAAACCCATCTGGTCTTTGGGTTTTGTTATTAATTTCCCACTCCTTTTCTTCATATAATTACCTCTTTTTCTTTTTTTAAGTATTTTACAATTATTTCAAAAAAGTTGCAATATTGCGAAATGTTATTATTATCACATGTTCCTACTGGTATTAGTAATTAATAATTTAATAATTATCTAATATTACTTTACGAAAATTTTCTACCCAAATTTATTAAAAAAACCTATCCCCGAAAAGATAGGTTTATACTCAAAACTAATCGGCATAATTAAGCCACTTAAGTACTCCCGGGCAGATTTACCGGTAAGTGCTACGGTATCTGATTTAGTTTTTAAAATAACGACTAACTGCCGCGCTGAATTCCTCCCAGCTAAATTGATCCTGGGTTGGGAATTGGGCTTTTTTGATTTTTTCCTTAAATTTTTTTATTTCTTCCTTATCCACTGGTAATCCTTTAGAGCGATTATTAATATAATCGGAAAAATCAAACAGCCTTTGACGTAAATCCTCTCTAAACACTTCAAAACGTGTTTTACTAAGGATGTCAACAGTTTCATTTTTTAATAAGGGATTCAGGTTTAAAATGCCCTGGGCCATAAGTTCCGCATCTTTTAAAGCTAAATAAATTCCCCATAAATCATTAACATCAGCAAAATTTTTCTTTTCCGCTCGCTCTAAAAGCTCAACCAAACCAATCATATCCCCGGACAGCATTTTGGCATAACCTGTTGCTAAATTTTCACTTATAGATTGACATTTATTATTTTGTAAAGCTAAATTATAAACAAATACTGAAAAGGTTAAAATAATTAGTAAAGTAGTAATTATTAACAAGGTTTTTAATATTTTAAAATTATCCATTATACTTAGCATAGAACACCTCACTTTTTCATGATTTCTTCCATTTTGTTAATAGTAGCTAAAAACCTTTCTTTATCTTGCGAATTTTGATACCCGTTATCATTTATTTTTCTCTCAAGCTGGTATAATTCCTTAAATTCTTCCCGCAACTGGCTTAATTTTTGCAAATCTTTTTCCTCTACGATTTTGTAGAGGCTACTTATATAAAATTCCAGGTCATTTAAAAGGTTAAAAATTGGCTGCTGTAATTCCGGAATTATTATTTTATCCAGGTATCTTTTGTCAATCGAAACTATTTCCCCAAAGCTACCGGGTCTTCCCATTAAAAAAGCATCAATTCTTCCTTTTAAGTAGTCTAAATCCCTTTCATTCTTAATCTCCGAAGCCTTTTTTACTATCTGACCAAACTCAAAAAGCCTTGTAGAATAGTCATGGTTAAATGTCCCAAAAACATATCCATAATAAGCTGAATCAAGGGTAAATTCAGCTTCCGAGGAAACGTCTTTGGCTGAACAGCCAATTACAATTAAAAAAATTGACATTATCAAGATAAGGTACACTAAGTTACGCACTAAAAATTACCTCCTCCCCTGCTCATTACTCCCAAAGCCACGCAATTTGCCACACTCCATTAACTTTTTCAACCCGCCCCAAATTCTTACATCTTTACTTATGTAAATTTATAATATTTTATAAATTTTTACAACATTTTGCAAAAATTTTCTTGGTAAAATTTTAAAGCCCCTGGTCTTAAATTTAAACCGGGGGCTTTGTACACAACTTTTTAGTTTTAAACCAGGCCATTTAAAATTTCGCAGGCTTTAACGGTGTGCTTGCACAATACCGCCGTCGTGACCGAACCCACTCCACCAGGAACCGGGGTAATCTTGTCAACAATCGGCTCTACTTTGTCAAAATCCACATCGCCGCAGTACTTGCCGGGATTGTCCGGGTCTTCATTGATGCCTACATCTATAACTACCATCCCGGGCTTAACATAATCTTCTTTTACCATCTTGGCCCGGCCCACTGCCGCCACCAAAATATCCGCTTCCCGGCATACGTCCGGTAGATTCTTGGTGCGGGAATGACAGATGGTGACGGTAGCATTTTCCCGCAGAAGAAGAATAGCCGCAGGTTTGCCCACCACCAGAGAACGACCAAGGACAACCGCTCTCTTACCCTCCAAAGGTATGTTGTAATATTTAAGTATTTCCATGACCGCCGTAGGCGTACAGGGCGGAAAGCCGGTAGGGTCATCGGCAAAAACTTTCCCGGCACTGCCTAAAGTAAGGGAATCCACGTCCTTTTCCACGGGAATCAGGGAGCGGATTTTCCGCTCGTTTAAATGTTTGGGCAGCGGGCTAAACATGAGAATACCGTGGATATCCTTCTTTGCTCCAATTTCGATAATGGCTTTTTCAAAGGACTCCTGATCGATATCTTGGGGATATTCAAACACCTCGTAATCCATGCCGATAGATTCACAGGTTTTCTTGGCGCCACCCTCATAGTAGAGGTCATCGGGCCGGGCTCCAACCCGGACAATGCCAAGTTTCGGCACAATCCCCTTAGCCTTTAAATCGGCTACCCTTCCTTTTAACTCCTCTTTAATTGCATCGGCCACCGGTTTACCGGTAAGTCTTTCTGCCATTTTTTCTCCCCCTTTGCTACTGATTCCCCCAAAAAATTAATAATGATTTATTTTTTAATTTGATTTATCACTAACTCCAGAGTCTCATCGGCAATTTTGCTGCCTTCATTTAATAACTGCTCCATCTCCGCTTTTGTTTTTTCCACAAATTCCTGGTCCTTGATGGTGTTCAGGTTAATTAAAACATTGAGCATACCGCTAATAAGGGCCGATTTAAGGAATACCACCCCGCAGCCTACATCGGAAATGGCCAGTTTGGAGCCAATCTGCCCCATACGCTGGTGAATTTTAATCCCTTCAAAAGCTTTGCGCATAATTTCCATGGGAACCGAACAGGCATCCTTGGAACACTTCTCCAGGGTTTCTTCTTTGATTTTTTTCTGCTCTTCCGTTTCCGCCGGAAGGCCATAGGCCTTGGATAGAGGCTCAAACACCTCGGCATCTTTGTCAACCAGGCTCTTTAGCTCTTCAATAATTTGGCTTCCCCGGGCGATAAGTTCCTTTACTTCGTCCTCCACATCGGCGTACTTCTTTTTGCCCACCGTTAAGTTCCCCACCATGTTGGAAAGAGCCATACCAATCGCTCCACCGAGAGCAGCCGCTCCACCGCCACCGGGCACAGGAGCTTTAGATGCTAAAGCTTCTAAAAATTCGTTACAGGTTTTGTCTAACATAGACATAAATAAATACCTCCTTAAAACTTTTTATTTCCCTGTTTTTAAGATGCACTTAGCCACCAAAAGAAAAACCTTTTTACTATCTACCGCTTCCTCCCCCCTTAACCATTGGCTTAATTTTCTTAAAATGTATTTCTTTTGAATATTTGTAATCTTTCCAAAATATAATTTAAACCGTTCCCCTTTTATTTTCCCGGAGTTACATCGGTAACAGTGTTTTATTTCGGCAGGTTTTCTTTTTTTCCTGCCCAATCGGTCATAAAAAACCTTAATGTTTGCCAATAGTTTTATCGTTAAAACAAAAGCCCACCCGGTTTACCGGATGGGCTTAAATCTCTACCAGTATGCAGTAAACAAAAAAGCTCCCACTTATGGGAGCCTTTACTTTCAATGGTCGGGCTGGCGGGATTTGAACCACACTTGTCAGATGGCTTAACCCTTTGATTTAATTTTTTCTAAATCAATAATATATATGGTTGTAGTCAGATCTATCTCATCAAATGTTGCCACAAGCTTTCCATTACATTCAATAATTGAATCAACTCTTATTTCAAGCGGTATCCATTCCAGTTTATCCATAGAATACAATTCTAAATCACTTTGACTGTCCATTACCAGTATATATTTTTTCCCTATCCTAAACCTGGTTATGTGACCCGTAATATTTGTGTATGTATTATTTTTAATATCATACTCTTCAAATTTATGAGAAGTCCAGTCTCTAATGTTATTAAAATTTAGGGAATAAATTTTATTCCCGGCAAATTCCGCATATCCCGGGTATAAATATTTCGACTCATAGGTTTTTATCTTGTTTGTTTTTAAATCATAAAACTTATAATATCCTTTACCATCGTACGAGTCAGTCCAAAGTATTTTGTTGTCATTAATGTAAACAAAATTGTTATATAATTCAAGTTGTCTAATTGTACCAACAACTTTTGTTTTGTGGTTATTTAAATTATATAACACTACTTTTCCGTTAAAATACTTGCCATCGTAACGGGTGGGTTCAACCCAGGCAATAAAATCCTTATACAAAAAAGGTGAAATTGGGGTAAGTCCCTTAAAGGCCAATTTTGCAATTAATTTTATTTTTCCTGTTTTTAAATCCTTTACGTAAATTCGGTGAAGTAACCCGTCTGCAGTTGAGTCGGTCCAGATAAGCCAGTTGTCATTAATCATAAGATTTTGCACCGAAGGATCATCAAACTCCGAGGTAAATATTTTTTCCGTTTGCTTGGTTTGTAAATTATATTTAATGATATTTTTTGCAAATTCTGTATTATCACTTACACACATATACAAATCATTACCCACTAAAACTACATCTCCGATTCTTCCAAAAGGAGGTTTTAGTGATATAATCGCATCAGCATAAGGATTTTTGTTTTCTTCTATGGTTTCGTTGTCTTCTATATTAGATTCTCCTGTTGCCTCATTAGATGGAGGATTTTGGTTCACCACTTCGTTTTGAGAGCATCCGCTCCCTAAAAAGAAAATATAATTAATAGAAAAACTACTATTATTAGAAATCTTTTTTTCAAATTTATCCACCCCAAAAATTTATAACATCGCTTGACGTGCAATTGATTGAGCCCAAGCTTTTGAGCTGTTAAAACCACAATAGCTGAACTTTCTTTTTTAAGTCGGCCGGAGCAAGGTTTATCGTTATCCTGGTGATGGGAAAATCAAACCCAGAATTATTTGGAATATTTTTGAAAATTTTTGTTTAATACCACTAAAATTCTGGTATAATAAAAAGAAAATCTGGTGGTTTACTCTTTCACTTTAATTACAGGTGATTTAGATGAAAAGGAATTTGAATGATATTAAAGGGCAAATTGAAGAATTAAAAAAATACTGTGAACAAAATAAAAACATTTTAGCACTATATATATTTGGATCTTATGGCACCGAGCTTGAACGTATTACCAGCGATATTGATTTTGCAATGTTATTTAGAAATAGCCCTTCACTTTTTGAAGAACTTGAGATTGAATCTGACATCAGCCAGATTTTCGGACGGGATAACATTGATCTTGTCAACTTAAACAAAACCCCATTAGATATTTGTCATCAAGTATTATATACAGGAGACCTTTTATATTGTACTGATGAAATAGCCCTTGCAGATTTTAAGGAGAAAGTTTTTAATGCCTACGGAGATTATGGAATTACATTAAAAAAATTTTATGATGATTATATGAAAGGATTGAGAGATAAATATGCCTGAAATTGATAAAAAAAGGGTTCTTGATAAAATCCGAGTAATTGAAAACAGCTTATCCAAATTAAAAACCCTTGCTCAGCTCCCGGTAAATGAATTTATATCTAAAGGTGGAATATGACGCTAACATATATAAGTTAATGGCTAAATTTCGAAATCGCATAGTTCATTTCTATGATGAAGTTGATGACATCGAAGTTTACAGAATCTTACAGAGCAATCTTGGAGATTTTGATTCATTTATCCTGCAAATAAACAATTTGCATAATTAATTTTCATCCCTGGAAGCCCGCGACCTCCACTATTTCCCCATTAATGCCGTTTAAAGTAACGGTATGTACTTTGGCAAGCATTTATCTTCTCCTTTAGCCATTTTTAAATCTTATTAGGCATAGATCCCAAAATTCCTCTAAAAAGAAAAAACCTGCTTGAAAAAGCAGGTAAAAAGCAGATTTAAAGAACTATTGTAATCCAAAAAAATGATAAATTTTCCTCATAGGCAAGAATAGCCAGTAATCGTCAATCATTAGAATTGATACAAACCACATGGCTAAACCCAAAAAGGATGCTAGGACGCTTTTTTTGAGCTGGTAATTAAACCCAAGGAATGACCAAATGTTAATGAAAGTGAAATCCATACAAAGCTTAAAAATAGCCACCATAACGAAAATCCTGTTAAATAGCTGACGTTGTAAAAAGCAAGAATTGATAGCCAGTACCAGCGAAAGTTTATGTGAATTCCCAAAATTATACCAATTATCCCCACAATAATACTGGCGTAAGCTAAAAAACTTAGGAACTTCATTGTATATCACCTCAAAAAAAGAAAGGTAGTATTATAAAAAAATATTACTTTGTAACTATCCAAAAACTTATTATTTATTTAAGGAAAATATATTTCACCATGAAGATTACCTTTAGCTTCTCCAAAATGATCTATGTCCCACATTTATTTCTTTCCATTTTTAATTCTCCTTTTTTATGTTATCTCTCGAACTACTATTCAATGAAATATCAGACTATTACGAGAAAAATAGCATCATAATTACATCAAACCTGGAATTTAATAACTGGGACACTGTTTTTCTTGATGACCGGCTGGCAGCAGCCGCGATAAACCACCTTATTCACCATGCTCATATCCTGGTGTTTAAAGGTGCAAGTAATAGATTTCAAATTGCACTCTCAAACTTAAATTTTACCTCTTAAGTATCTTTTTACGCTGGCAATGGCCAATATTTTTCCGCATTTTTCATTGCCGTTTTAATGCATTTTTATATTGCCAATCATAATCAATAGTTTTGTTTTCGTATAAAACATATTAATTTGCATTTTTTTAAAATTTAATAATGTGCTATTGTAGCAATAGCAATAGCAATAAATAGTAATCCTACAGTTGCTAACAATGTATTTAATCCTGTATTCATATTATTATTATGAATTTTCTTTAAAATTATAACCATATTAATAACAAATAAAGCACACGAAACAGGTAAGAAATAAACTAAAAAAATTAAAAAATTTTTAATAAAACTATTCATCACCAAACTCCCCTTTAATAACATGTTATATCACTTTAATTTGACTTTTACAAGTAAATTATACCATTTAACTTTTTAAAAAATAAATTGTTTTTAATTGCAACCTTATAACATTTATTAAAAATAATAGGAGCCAGTTAGGCTCCTATTATTTAATGTAAAATTGAACATCAGTATCCGGAGCTTGATCAAAAGCAAAAGATGGAGAGACCGACATTGAACCGCTAAAAAGGTCAATACCAAATAAAAGCGCTACTTGCTGATGGGCATAGTGGCCAAAAGCATTTGAATAACCAATAAAATTAGAAGGTGTAGCATTTACTTTATATACCATATAACCACGATTATTTTCAACTACATAACCACCATCACTTCCTAAAAGGTCAAAAACAAAAGCATAACCATTTACATTTTTTGCATAAGCTTTATAATATGTTTTTGTTATAGTATCTACTTGCCATAAAGGAATACCATCATCATAAAACCATCGGTCATATATATATTTTAAATATTCTGAACCTGAAATAGTACTTGTAGAACTACTATGAGTTATAGCAACAACATCATTTAATGTCCAAATTGGTTCCGTTAACCATGTAAAAGAATTTTTAAATAAAAACTGTTTATTCCCTAAGTCTGTTACAGTGGTAGTTTGTGTCATCCATGAACAAGAATTTGTGTCAGTTCCACCACTAAGAATACTAATACTACTTAAACTAATTTTATTATTATCATTCTTTTTTATTCTTTTTTTCTCACGATAGTTAAATACTTCTTTGATTGCTTGATTTTTTGAAATTTCTACAAAACCTTCTTTAGGAGTAACTCTGTAAAATTTTTGAACAGATGAAATAACTTTTCCGTTTAATTTCGAATATTCTTGATATTCTCTATCATCAAAATTTGCTATCTCATCTTCGGTAAACCCCAATTCCTTAAAATGTTCTATTTCATTTTTAGTATAACTTTTTGCAAAAGCCACCCCTGAAAACAAAAATGTTATACAAAAAATTATTGTAAATACAGTAATAAACTTTCTCATATAAACACCTCCTCTGGAGCCCATGTGTATTTTACCTAAAGCTAAGCTATCGGCGAAACGCACTCTTGTCAAACCAAAGCCGATGAAATGGTATGCTGGCTTGTCGAGGGCTACTTTTCTCTGTCCTTTTATCCGCAGTCGACTTCTTCGTCACCCCTAACCAACCATGTTCTTGCAAATGAAAATTAGGTAAACCAAGGAAAGCAGAATTTATTTTTTTGTCACTCCTTTACTTGCCATTTTCAGGAATGCATTCCCCTTATTTACTATACTGCACTTTTTTTTTTTTTTTGTCAAGACAATTTTTAAAATTTTTTGTTATTTATGTTAAGATTTTTCTTATATCTAAGCTTTAGATGTGCTCACTTTAACATGGCATTACAAAAGCTGATTATTCCAATCCCATGAAAAATATTAATTACACACAAAACAAGTACCGTTTTTCTGTTATATCCATTCTTCTATACCGGACAGAATTAATTCTCTTATAAGTGTTGTTGTTGGTATGTTTAATTTTTTTGACCAGCTTTCTAATTTTTATAAAGCCTATCTTCAACGCTGAATGTTTTCATAGCGTTTAATACTACCCTGATTCCCGTGGATTTTTTACCGTATAGCTTAATTCTTTTTTGCTTACTATTTAAAAATCAAGATGCCTTCAGGTTTTTTCTCCGTATCGTAAGCTTTACAACCCGATTTGCACATACGGGACAAACAAATGTACCGCATTTTTGAAAGTCGTTTTAAATATCTAACTGTTTTTCAAGATTTAATTCTTTATAAGGCGTGTATAAACCCATGCTGGTAGCGTTGTTTAAAACATTCATCTTCTAAGCATGATCCATGCTTGGACGCAACAAATATAAGGCTGTAGACAAAGGTCAATAGTCTTATGTGAATAGATTTTCTTTTTAATTTAAAAACCATGTTCTTTTTTGTAAAAAATATAATAAATTAAGCCAAATGGAGGAAAACAAAATGCAGCAAAAAATCCCCAAAATAGAGCGGTCAAAAAACTCCAATTATGTTTACGACAATCGATAAATACCAATATTCCTATGATGGCTATCAGTCCAATAACCATGATACTGAATAGACTTTTAATAAGATCATAGTTCATACAATCAACACGATCCTTTCCAACTCTTAAAAGTTAAATGAAATCTACAGTTACTTTATCCATATATATACCAGAATTGGTGTCATCCCAAAAATCAGAAATAACCATTTGTGGAGAATAATTTGATACGCTGGTACTTAAATGATATCTCAAACAGTAGGTGTGTCCAGCCTGAAGCACTACATATATTGAAAGGTTAATAGGAACATTGGTGAATTGGGAACCGATGCCTATAGAATCATTCACCAAAAGGATAGTAGAACTTCCAATCTGACTGCCGGCAGTAACATCATAAACTGTAACTTTCACCTCTGCTCCAGCAATACCTCCCAAGAAGCCAGGCACAGTTGAACCGCTGTAACTCCCTTTGAAACGGATATAAGCACCTTTAGAACCCGCTCCAGACACATAAATGGTTTTGCCTATATAGGCCCATGACGAAGCACTCCCTAGACCAGTAGTCCAAGTATGGGAATCAATAGTATAAGAAGAATAACGTTCTGAAGCACCTGCTATCCCAAACGTACTATGTCCTTTGTTACCCATATCAGCAACGTAGAATGTGGCATCCGAACCAAGATAAACAGTATTTGCACTCATGGCCGAAACCGTGTTTCCAGTGTTATAAGCTTCAGCTGCATTCATCTCTTTATCTGCCTGGGACAAGAGATAAATAACATCCATCTTTGCTCTTTTGGTTAGTCGATCTGGATCCTTTTTTAGTTGTTTAATTTGTTCCGCTGTCAAGTCCCTAGTTCCCAACTCAACTGACATAGGGTTTTGGTCAGCAAAAGACACAGAAGCAAATAATATTAAAATTAAAAATATAGTAAGTAACAATATTACCAGAATTCGTTTTTTCATTTTTCTTTATCACCCCTTGAAATCAATTTTTATTTTATCCTTTTTAATTTTAATCCTTTTTTCTTCTGACTTTTCTAAATACCATTTAAAAGAATTCGGTCATACCCAAGCATTTTCAATTAATGTCCATTTTTCTTCCTGTTCCTTAGTCCAACGCTAAAAAAAAGATTTTAATTTCCGATTGAAAGATCCTCATTACCTGCCCGTTTTAATTATAACCCCTTCCTATATTCCATTTTCAGGAATGCATTCCCTTTTATTACTATACTGTACATTTTTTTTTTTTTTTTTTTGGTCAATGCAATTTTTAAACTTTTTTGTCAATTGAGAAAAATCTCTTTCCTCTGCACTAACGGCTACTGCTACCTTCGCCGTTCGGGATTTTTAATCGTGAGGCTGCAACCATGCCGGGAACACGAAAAAACCCACCCGGATATCCGGATGGGTTTTAAATGGTCGGAGCGGCGGGATTTGAACCACCAAAGTAGTCTAAAACACCCCAAGAACTTTTTCAATCTATTTTCCAAACATAATTAACCGTTAAAACTTGCCAAGATCTATTTTTATTTCAAAGTTATTTTAAATAAATTTTTATAACTAAAAATATAGAGATTATTGGGATTTTCGCTGTCGAAAATAATTTCTTCCAAAATTCGCTCACTGTGTTCTAACGATGCTACAATCTTGGCTTTATTCTCATAAATTTGATATAAACTAATTTCATAATGTGATTTGTTTATTTCCTTTAAAGTTAACACAAAAATTTTTTTAGTATCATCTCTTCCAATAATACCCAAAATTTCTTCTTCTTGATGTATTGCAGGAAGTTTTACTTCTTCAATTTTTCCTTCTCTCAAGCGATATAAACCTCTACCATCGATAAAATAAAGATTTTTTAAATCTACTGGATCAAAAGCAATGCCCCGGGGCTCACCATCTAAAAAAACATTTTGCCAATGTTTCCCTCCATCTAAGCTTTCCCAAAGCCCATTACGTGCTGTAATATAAATTTGTTTTTCGTTTAGGGGATTAATAAATAATTGGGTAGCATAAAAAATTTCCTGCACAGAAAATTTGAAATTCCAATGTTCTCCACCGTCTCGGCTAATATAAACTTTAACCCCTATAGGCTCTTTATTTTGAATAAGATAATAAGTATCAGGGCTTTTGGGGTCAAAAATTATTTTTTCAACTTTGCCTTGAAAAATTTTATGCCATTTTCCCCCATCTTTACTTTTATAAACTCCTTGTTCTCCGGTGTAAGAAATAAAATAAATCTCCTTGTTATTTTTTGGGTTAATAAAAAACTGACCAAATTGATTTGGAAATTGTACCACCAAGTTATAATTCTTTAAATCCTTACTTTCGTAAAGGGATATGAACTTTTTCGGGTAATCCTGCCCTTGCTGTGCAAAAACCGTAGTTCCTCCTATCCAAAGAGGACGAAAAAACCCTTCAGGTAAAGGATATTGAGTTATCTTTACCTGAAAATTATCAATACGGAATAAGTTTTTCTTGTTTCGCTCCACATTCGGCCAACAACCACTTAAAATAATGGTAATTATAAAAAAAATCATCGTTTTCTTTAAAATTGACCACATTTATATTTACCCCTTTACGGCATTCGCACCTGTTCTTACTGCTGCTGGTGCTGTTTACTTTAATTAATTCTACTTTTCAATATATAAAATAGAATCTCCATATCTTATTCCGAATTTTCCCTTATGTCCTTTATCTAAGACAAAAGGTTTTGAATCCATCGAGGTCATTTGCAAAAGCTTTGCCAACCTATTTGTCTTAATATTATAAATGAAGGCATTATGACTTGTTGAATCAATAAGGAGAATTCTGTCCCCTTGGATTTTATATGAAAAAAGATTTTTTACATATTTCGAAAAATCAATTTTATAAAATTTCCCATTCTTTTTATTAAGTATGAATAGCTCCTGATTAAAATATTTCCCTCTAAATATCACAAATTGTTGATTTCCCTCTACGCTAAAGGGTTCAAATTCCTCCGGTATTTTTATCGATAATGTATCTTTTTTATTACCTAAGCCCTCACTATGGAGATAAATATTACCGGCAGCATCTTTTTGAAGATAGGTTAAGTAATCTTCATTAATAATTGCCCGCAAATACGTATGTGGTATATAAATGTTGTTCCTTTCTTCCGTTGTATTATCATTGAAGTTATAAATCTTTAGTATTAATCCAGAAGTGTTTCTCTTATCTGGTTCAAACCATGTTAACAAATTATTATTAGCTTCAATAAGTAATGGAGCAAAATTTATTTCGTAAATTTTTTCAAACTGTTTTTTGGTCAGGTCATACTTTATTATTCTGGTATAATTACCCTCTTCTTCCCAAAATAAATAGTTTCCTGAAACCGAGAGTTCCGCAAGACCATGTAGCCCTTCCTTAGTTTCATACAAAACATTATATTGATGATTTTTTAAATTATAGTTAATAACTTGTGTTTTTTTTACTTCACCAAAATTTCCATAGAAATCTACGGATACATAAACATTGTCACCATCAAAACAGTAATCTCCCATCGATGTATTGTTAGGCAGGTTAAGATCATTCAACGTTATCTTATTAAAATGATCAAGGACTGTACCTTTAGATAATTTTGGAGTTACCAAAATGAGATCATTCAGATTAAATTCGTATTTTCCATCTACATTTTTTGTTTTATGATTAGATAGCAATATAAAGAAAAAAAAGAACAATATTATTATACTGGTAAAAACAATTATAAGTTTTTTCGTCATTTCTTTAATTCTCCTTTTTTATGTTATTTAACAAATTATCTTCTCTGAAATTGCCAAAAATTTTTCAAAGTAAAGCTGCATGCTGAGGTGGTTAGGTTAGCAGCTCAGGATGCTGGTTTCTAATCGTGCCCGGTAGCACTTATTCGGCCGGTTTTCTTTTTGGCATTATTACTTATAATTTAATTATATTAATATTTTTCAGCTTTAATCTTAAAGGTCTGGTCGTTTCCAGTAGCAATCATGGAAATAGTATAATAAAATTGTTCTTTTGTTTTTTCATTAATTATAGGAATAATTATTCCTTTTATCTGGCCTTCCTCTTCTTTAAATGTTATCTGTAATGGTTCTTTAAATATAAAATAGGGTTTATCGGCAGCTACATCTATTGCATAAATGCCTCTTTTGCCAACGTACGCAACATTTGATCTTTTCCCTGTCTTTTTATCTTCATAGAGTACTATCAAATCAAAATTTTTATCATTATCGAAATCAATTATTTTAGTATATAATATATTGCTATCTGGCCAAAAAGATTTAAAATCGCTTAAATATTTTTCTTCAAGTTTTCCATAATCTATGGCTAATACTGTTTGTTTTTGCTTATTTACAATTTCATTGTATGAAGGTTCTTTTTTAATATTATCTTTACATCCTGTTAAGAATAGGATTAAAATAACAATAAAAATTAACTTTCCTCTCAATTTAATCACCTCAAAATACGGCTTCTATTTGTTAAATATATTAAGAATTAGATAATATCGTGGGAAAAATAATGCAACCTTTACACTTTCATCAAATCGGTATTTAATAATTAAGATACTTATAAGAAGTAAGGTTATTAAAATTAATAGTAGACCATGGCTTTTATTTAATTTCATTATTTCACCACTATTTTAATTTTTTATGCTATGTTTTGAAACAATTAATCTGCATACCCATCGGATGATTGGATAGAATAGAAAAATTTATCCGAACCAAAATTAATTTTTTGTATAAATCCATGCTACTTATCAGACGGCTTAACCCTTTGATTTTATTTTTTCTAAATCAATAATATATATGGTTGTAGTCAGATCTATCTCATCAAATGTTGCCACAAGCTTACCATTACATTCAATAATTGAATCAACTCTTATTTCAAGCGGTATCCATTCCAGTTTATCCATAGAATACAATTCTAAATCACTTTGACTGTCCATTACCAGTATATATTTTTTCCCTATCCTAAACCTGGTTATGTGACCCGTAATATTTGTGTATGTATTATTTTTAATATCATACTCTTCAAATTTATGAGAAGTCCAGTCTCTAATGTTATTAAAATTTAGGGAATAAATTTTATTCCCGGCAAATTCCGCATATCCCGGGTATAAATATTTCGACTCATAGGTTTTTATCTTGTTTGTTTTTAAATCATAAAACTTATAATATCCTTTACCATCGTACGAGTCCGTCCAAAGTATTTTGTTGTCATTAATGTAAATAAAATTGTTATATAAACCAAGTTGTCTAATTTTACTAACAACCTTTGTTTTGTGGTTATTTAAATTATATAACACTACTTTTCCGTTAAAATACTTGCCATCGTAACGGGTGGGTTCAACCCAGGCAATAAAATCCTCATACAAAAATGGTGAAATTGGGGTAAGTCCCTTAAAGGCCAATTTTGCAATTAATTTTATTTTTCCTGTTTTTAAATCCTTTGCGTAAATTCGGTGAAGTAACCCGTCTGCAGTTGAGTCGGTCCAGATAAGCCAGTTGTCATTAATCATAAGATTTTGCACCGAAGGATCATCAAACTCCGAGGTAAATATTTTTTCCGTTTGCTTGGTTTGTAAATTATATTTAATGATATTTTTTGCAAATTCTGTATTATCACTTACACACATATACAAATCATTACCCACTAAAACTACATCTCCGATTCTTCCAAAAGGAGGTTTTAGTGATATAATCGCATCAGCATAAGGATTTTTGTTTTCTTCTATGGTTTCGTTGTCTTCTATATTAGATTCTCCTGTTGCCTCATTAGATGGAGGATTTTGGTTCACCACTTCGTTTTGAGAGCATCCGCTCCCTAAAAAGAAAATATAATTAATAGAAAAACTACTATTATTAGAAATCTTTTTTTCAAATTTATCCACCCCAAAAATTTATAACATCGCTTGACGTGCAATTGATTGAGCCCAAGCTTTTGAGCTGTTAAAACCAGGGTTTTGCATAACTAATTATCTCCTTAGTGGTAACATTTACCGCATAAAAAACTTAAACATTTTTAAACTTTAGAATATCAAGGAAGGTCTCCAATATTTGTGGGTTAACACATCTCTTTCTTCATGCATCCCTTAGAACTTTTGTTATAAACCATTTATCACCTATTTTTTTGAAACAAATATGCTCATAATATATTGTTGAAGTTGGAGCACCAGGTGCAATAGAAGCCACGGCTACTATAATCTCTTTCTCTTCTTTTATATTGCTTTTTTGGAATTTAAAAGAAACTATTTTTTCAAATTTATGTTCCTTAAAAAGCTTCAGTTCTCCACTTATAACTTCTTTATAAGCATTTTCTTTAGTAATTTTAAGTAAGGTCTTTTCATCACCTTTATACTTAGCCAATATATATTTTGTCGCCAACTCTTTTAAGTTTTTTTCTAAGTCACTTAATTCTGGACTTTCCGATTTATCAGCTTTATATACTTTGTTTTTAACCGTTCTATTACGGGTAACCGTCTTTTTTGTAGTATTTTCGGTTTCAGTACAACCGGTAATAAGGCTTAGTAAAATTAATGCTACAAAGAAATAATATGCTCTTTTTTCAATAACCCACATTTTTATTCCACTCCCCCAATAAACTTCCCCTGAATCCTTCGTTCTACCTGCTCTGGAGATGAAATATAAGAAATGCTCACTTTAATGGACTCAAACCTAAAATTATTTGGAATATTTTTGAAAATTTTTGTTTAATACCACTAAAATTCTGGTATAATAAAAAGGAAATCTGGTGGTTTATTCTTTCACTTTAATTACAGGTGATTTAGATGAAAAGGAATTTGAATGATATTAAAGGGCAAATTGAAGAATTAAAAAAATACTGTGAACAAAATAAAAACATTTTAGCACTATATATATTTGGATCTTATGGCACCGAGCTTGAACGTATTACCAGCGATATTGATTTAGCAATGTTATTCAGAAATAGCCCTTCACTTTTTGAAGAACTCGAGATTGAATCTGACATCAGCCAGATTTTTGGACGGGATAACATTGATCTTGTCAACTTAAACAAAGCCCCATTAGATATTTGTCATCAAGTATTATATACAGGAGACCTTTTATATTGTACTGATGAAATAGCCCTTGCAGATTTTAAGGAGAAAGTTTTTAATGCCTACGGAGATTATGGAATTACATTAAAAAAATTTTATGATGATTATATGAAAGGATTGAGAGATAAATATGCCTGAAATTGATAAAAAAAGGGTTCTTGATAAAATCCGAGTAATTGAAAACAGCTTATCCAAATTAAAAACCCTTGCTCAGCTCCCGGTAAATGAATTTATATCTAAAGGTGGAATATGACGCTAACATATATAAGTTAATGGCTAAATTTCGAAATCGCATAGTTCATTTCTATGATGAAGTTGATGACATCGAAGTTTACAGAATCTTACAAAACAATCTTGGAGATTTTGATTCATTTATCCGGCAGATAAACAAATTGATAAATTAATTTTCATCCCCGGAAGCCCACGGTTTTGTCCACCTCCACCTCTACTTTTTCGTCATTAATGCCGTTTAAAGTAACCGTATTTACTTTAGAATCGTTTATTTTCTTCTTTTGCCATTTTTGTTTCTTATTCGGCATATTTACCAAGCAGGAAAAAAGGATTCGCCTAGTAAAGCAATCAGAGACAGCTAAAAACGTCACCAACTAATGTAAACTAAATATAGTTATTTAGCATTAGCAGTAACCCATTATTATTCAAATAAACTTTCTGCCACTTTAGTTAAATCGTCAACCGATATATTTAGTCCTCCCACAAGGTAGTAGCAATTATCTTTCCAGAACATGATTTTTACTGGTTCTCCTTCACTTTCATAAAGCAACCAAGCATCAGTTCCTGCAATCTTTATTTTTTTTGCATCGTTAATTTCATTTGGCTTTGTATTTCCGTTATCATTTGATTGTATAATTACCAAAAATCTCCTTTCATTTTTTATATCTTGCCACCCTTGAATTACTGCTTTAAGAGCACCAACATTTTCAACCGTTTTTTTCTTGAAAACAAGTCCTCTGGGTAAATATTTAGGTATTTTTAAATTGTACGGTAAAGACACTTCATTATTATTAGAATTTATACTAGAATAATTACTATTTAATCTTGCACTAACTTTATTATTATTTTCAGCTAAAGCATAAAGATAACCTGAAAAGATTAATATCAGTATAAAACTTATTAAAAACCACATTTTAAGATATTTCATAGTATTACGCACCTTCCTTTATAAACAAATAACCGTTAATTTTTCAAAGTCATGATCTACATGCCAGTAATCATTTTGATTTGTTAAACTACAATCAATGTACCACCCTGAACAAGCATCCCTAAAGTACTTTGCAGGATACTGATCAGAAAAACTATAAATAAAGGCATAGAATTGTCCTGAACCACCATTGGTTCCAAGATAAAATCTATAGTCTTGAAATTCTCCCCACGTAACTTTTCCAACAATTCCATCAACTTGAATTTTTTCACTACGTTGAAAATCTTCTATACCTTTTTGGGTTAAAGAACCATAATATCCATCAACACTACTATATCCATATGGTGTATCTTTTAACATCCGTTGGATTGCAAGAACATACCCACCAGAAGTTACATATCCGTAA